>JAQBHE010000699.1:0-6665 GCA_032128015.1 Holophagae bacterium | reverse complement strand
GCGCCGTCGGTGCCACGGCCCGCCCCTGTGCCCGCCCCTGTGCCTGTCTCTGTGCCGGTCTGGGTGCCGGTCCGGGTGGCGGTCTCGGTCAGCGCCGCGCGTGCGGTCGCCAGCGGCGCGAGCGGGTCGATCCCGGGCTCGCAGATGTCGACGCCTCGGCGCTCGACCCCTTGTCCGAGGTACGCGAGCGGGTGACCGGTGAGTGACCAGCACAGCCCGCAGGTGGCGAGGAAGCAAACGCCGAAACCGGCGCCGAAGCTCGCCAGGTGCTTGCCCGGACGCTTGGGGGCGAAGCGTGGCCACAATAGGGGAGCGACCACCGGCAACGCCAACGCCGCCGCCATCGGTTTGTTGTACACCGCGAGCGCGAGGGCCGCTCCCGAGCCGGCCATCGCCAGCACCCTTTGCCAACCCGCGGTGCTGGTGGTCTCGGCGCGCAGGCCGAGAAACAGCGCGAGGGTGGCGCAGAACATGTTGAAGACCTCCGGCTGGAGCCAGAACACGTAGGAGAATCCCGCCGAGAGCAAGAAGAACCCGGCCGAGAACATCGCCGCGATCGCTGGCTCGTTGTGGCGGGAAAGCCAGCTGGTGCCGAGCCACACCATCCCCAGGGTCAGCAGCATGTTGAAGAACACCATGCCGTTGGCGCCGAACAGCCGGGCGAAGGGTGCGGCGAACAGCGAATAGACGTAGGGCTTGCCGTAGTACGCGGTTTGCCAGCCGTCGTCGCTCAGGACGATCAAGTTGCGGGTCGGCCGGAAGTGGAACTCCTCGAACAGCCGGTCGGCGTCGCGGAGCTCGAACCGGAGGTCGAAGTCACGGGCGAGCGAGAGCGCCATCGAATAGTAGGCCGACTCGTCGGCCTTGAGTCCGGCGGGCAAGCCGGGCTTGCCGACGGTGAGCGGCACCACCAGCAGGAATAGCGAAACGCCGATGAGGGCAAGCCCGGTGGCACGGTTCATGGTGGGCAGTGTAGCGGAGCGTTGGGCCCGCTCTCGACCTCTTGGGCGTGCTAAGTTGCGGGCTCACCGATCGCGACCACCGACGCCTCCAAGACGCAAAGTCCGGGATCTTGAGCCTCCGTTCGACGCTTCCACGACAGCTTCAACAACGCCTTGTGGGACGCGTCCTGGAACGCCTATTGGCAGCCTGCGCGCCATTGCTGTGGCTCGGGTCGCTGGCCGCTGCTGGCTGCGCGGGTCCGCCGCCAGCGCCGCAGCACGTGTTCCTGATCACCATCGACACCCTGCGCGCGGATCACATGAGCCTCTATGGCTACCCGCGGCCGACGACTCCGGCGCTCGAGCGGCTGGCTGCGCGCGGGCTGGTTTTCGATCGCGCCATCGCGCAGTGGCCGAAGACCGGCTCGTCGTTTGCGTCGGTGTTCACCGGTCGCTATCCCCAGAGCACCGGGCTCACCCACAAGGCGACGATCACGATTCCGTCCGACCTGCCGATCCTCCCCGAGCTGTTCCAGAAGCACGGCTTCGAAACCGTGGCGGTGGTATCCAACGCGGTGCTCGGCCACAAGCTGGGTTGGGACCGCGGCTTCGACGAGTACGTGGAGACCTGGGGAGACGATCCCAGCGAGGATCCGCTGGTCTACCGCCAGTACTTGAACGCGCCACGGGTCAACGAGCTCGCTCGTTCGTTGATCGAGAAGCACCGCGACGCCGAGCGGCTGTTCGTATGGCTGCACTACTCGGACCCCCACGCTCCCTACGTGCTACCCGCCGGCACCGCCAACCCTTTTCTCGGAGATGAGGTCTACCGAGCGGCCGCCGCGGAGGAGGTTCCGGCGGCCGGAAGGGGCCAGGCACTCGCGGACGAGACCGATCTGCGCCACTACGTCGCCCAGTACGACGCCAACGTCCTGGTCGCCGATCGACACATCGGCGAGATCGTCGACTGGATTGACGGCCTGGGTCTTCTCGACGACGCGGCGGTGGTGCTGTTCGCCGATCATGGGGAGAGCCTCGGGGATCACGGCTCGTACTTCGAGCACGGTCCGTTGCCCTACAACTCCACGGCGCACGTGCCGCTTCTCCTGTTCGGACCCGGGGTGGCGGCGGGTGAGCGGGTCGCCGAGCCGGTCGAGCTCCTCGACTTGCTCCCAACGCTCCTAGCGTGGGCGCTGCCGGGGGTCGATACGGGGGAGGCCGAGGGCCGGTGCCTGCCGGTCGCGCCGTGCGCTCAAGCTCCGGGAGATGAGCGACCAGGGCTCGCGTTCTCGGAAGCGGGAACCCTGGGACGCGATCACTTTCGCAGCGTTCAGGATGCGCGCTTCAAGTTGATCTACCGCCCTCGCTCCGGACGACCTCCCGAGGCTTCCGACTTCAGTCTCTACGATCTCGAGGCAGATCCTCGAGAGACCATCGACTTGGCCGCCAGCCGCGTTTCCGAGATCCGGCGGTTGACTCGGCCGCTGCTGTCCTGGATGGCGAGCGCCAGGAGCGACGCAGCCCAGAACGATGCGCTCAGCGAGGACGAGCTCGAGGCGCTGCGCGCCCTCGGCTACATCTGAGGGGCCGACCGCTAGCGGGATCGTGGTTTCACCACTCCCCGGCGACGTGGTAGTGACGAGGCTTGGTCATACCACGATCCCGCTAGCCGTGACCCCGCCCAAGCAGCCGCAGACGGGCCGCAGACGGCCTTCGGCTCCTAGAAGTCTCGAACTCCAGAGCTCGTGGGGAACGGAGCGCCGCAGAACTTGACTCGCTGAGTCAAGTTCGGGAGTTCAAGACTTCTACAGCGAGCGACCGAAGTTCGATCCGAGCACCGCGAGGTCGAGACCGTCGACGATGCCGTCCTTGTTGATGTCGGCGAGGGCATCCCAGGTGCGGTCACCGCTGCTCGCGCCGAAAGCGATCGCCATGCGGAACAGGTCGGCGCCATCGACCCGGCCGTCATGGTCGAGATCGCCATCGATGAACGTCGTGCCTTCGATCGAGAACACCGCCAGGGTGCGGTCGGAGGCGTTCGGCGTCGGCGCGCGGTCCGTGGCGCCGACTCGAACTCGAACCACGCCTTGGAGCGCGGCGGCAGGGGTGTAGCGGAAGATCGCCGAGCGAGTGCCGAGGCTGGGGACGATGTTCACCAGGGCGCCGTTGATCCGCAGCGTCAGGCTGGAGGTGTCGATGCCTGCGCCGAAGTCCCACAGTTCGACCTCGATCGTGGAGTCTGCCGGGACCTCGTCGTCGCCGTGGTTGGGGTGCAGCAGACCGGCCACCGGCGGCACCCGGTCGCGGCCCTGGATCACGTCGGCGAACACCTTCGCCATCTCGTCGTAGCCCGCAGGGTTCGGATGCCCGACCGGGTCGGTCGGCTCGTCCCAGTAGTAGTCGGCGTAGAGGTCGCCGAGCCTCGAGAAGATCTCGAAGTTGTCGGCGAGGTTGCGGCCGGTGGTACCGGCGAGGTGCCGGATGCCCTGGTTCAACTGTTGGTTCACCAGGTTCGTGGAATCGACCTTGGCGTTCGGCAGTCGGGGGATGGTGGTCGCGTGGACCACGCTGAGGCCGAAGGTCCCGGCTTTGCGCGCCATCTCCGCGAGGTTGAAAAGAGTGGCCTCGAGCGAGATTCGGCGTGAGATGTCGTTGGTACCCTCCATCAGCAGCAGGACGTCGCCGCCGTCGAGCAGCACCTGGTTGATGCGGGTGAGGCCCTCGGGCGTGCGCTCGCCGCTCTTGCCGTAGTTGCGCACCGTCGCGCTGCCGAGAAGCGCCTGGAGGCGAATCGGGTAGCCCGCCTCGGGCCCTTCCGGCACCGAGTCGCCGACGCCCTCGGTGATGCTGTCGCCGAAGGCCACGTAGCGGTTCTGGGCGATCGCCGGCGGCGCCAGTGCTGCGACCACCGCTACGATCGCGATCCGCGTGGTTGCCTGGGCGACCCGCCAGCCAACGCATCCGGCGGTCGGCGCACGGCCGACGCCTTCCGGTTGTGGCCGGGGTGCGGTCATCGCTCGATGGCTCGGGTGCGCAGCGGCTCCCATAGCGCCGATCGCCGGGTTACGGATTCGCCGCTCGGGGTGGCCGGCCACTCGAGTTGGGCGCCGCGCTGGTCGAGTGCGATCACCGCGGGAGGATCGGTGCGGTCGACCGGCGCCGAAAGCGAGCGGGTGGCGAAGAAGCGCTCGTCGAGCTCGTCGAGCCGCCATTGCGGCGGTGAGGCCTCGTAGAACAACAACCAGGGCGCCCGCTCGGTCGCGAGCAGCTCGGGATACAACGAGCCGGCGCCCGCGATCGACCGCGGTTCGCCCCAGACTCCCGCATCCAACTCCGAGGCGACCAGACGGTAGTCGTTGCCGTCGTACCAGCTCCACACCGCGAGCGCGCGATGATCGAAGACCGCGAGAGCCGGAGTGATGTCCGGCACCTGGTTGTCGGGGTGGATGCGCGCCGGCGGCGACCACCGGCCATCCCGTCGCCGGCTCCACATGATCTCGTCGTCCCGGCCGTCGAACGCGCTCCAGACCAGGATCAGCTCTCCCTCGTTGAGGACGGCTCCACGGAGCGCCAGTTGGCTGCCGGGTCCCGGCGGCGACACGACCTCGACCGGGCCGAAGGCGCCGTCGAAGCCGCCATCGAAGCCAGCGAATCGTATCGAGCCGGAGCGCGGGTCGGGACCCTCGACCCAGGCCACGCCCTCGAGCGTCGCCGGCCGCTGTGGATCGGCGAGCAGCACCGGCGATTGGCGGGCCACCGTGCCGGCTGTGACTCGGGGCAGGGCGAGCTCGCGGGCGTCTCGGGAGGCTGCGGCGTCGCCCGCGATCACGAACAGGTCGCGGCCAAGGACCGTGCGACGGCTGCCGGCGACCCAGAATCGGTCTTGGCTCCCGATCACATCGTTGTACTCGACCTCCATCCCTGGGGCGAGGCGAACCGCGCCGGAGCTCGATTGCAGGTCGGCCTGGTCGCCGTCGATCACCAGGCGCGGCTGGCCCTTGGCGACGCTTGTTTGTAGAATCTGGCTCTCGGCCCAGGTTGCGGTCGCGATGAGGGCGATGGCTGCCATCGCGCCAGCGCTGCGGAGCCCAGTGCTGCGGAGCCCAGGGCTGCGGAGCACTAGCGGGCATGCCCCTCGAGCGCGGAGCCACGCACTTGGGGTCCGAGAGTACGAGGGTCGAGCCATGGCGGAAATTGTGGAACGCGTCCCGAAGGGTGTCAAACGCTCGGGAACGCTTTTTCATGATACCTCGCTATGCTGCAAGCGCATCGCCGTGGTCGCTCGGGGATCCTCCGCCCTGTTGCGGCGGGGCGGGCAGGAATGCTAGTCTGACGATGGCTGTGCCGGTTATCACTCTGATGGAATTGAGGTTGACTGTGATGAAACGAATCGTTCTCGGGGCCTCGGTGGTGCTGGGTCTGGCGCTTGCCGGGCCAGTCGGCGCCGGCACCGTCTATGTCGTCATGGCATCGGACGAGTCGATCAATAGCATCGGCTACCACACCGTGCTCCAGGTCTCCAACACCTCGGACTCGCCGCGCTCGTTCACCACCTACTTCATCAAGAGCTTCACCGACGGCACCGATCGGCCCGAGAAGCCGGCGCTTCGGACCGAGGTCGTGGCGCCACGGACCACCTTCTACTACGCCGGTCTCTCGGGCGGCGAGGCCCATGGGATGCTCGAGGTCACTGGTGACGACGCCCTGGTGTTCAGCGCCAAGTTGGTGCCGCGGATTGGCGGCGGCGAAGGCCTAGGCGAGCGGGTGCCGCTGATCAGTTCCAACAACGTCGTCCCGGGCGGCCGCACCCAGCACGTCCAGGGCGTGAAGCGGTTCGGAGACCTGTTCACGACCTACGGGTTGGCCAACATTTCGCAGACCCCGAACCAATGCACGGCCGACGTCACCTACGCCAACGGTCTCGCTGCGATTCCGACCACCGTCCTGGTTCTGCCGCCGCTTTCTCACCAACTGTGGCCGGACGTGCTCGAGGCGATCGGGGTAGTCGAAGGCGACGGATTGCGGATCGCCGTCACCTGCTCGGGAGCGTCCTACAGCTTCGGGGTCTTGCGCCAGATGAAGACCGGCGAGACCTCGCTGCTGCCGCTGTCAGAGACCGGCAGCTCGCTCCTCGTGCCGCCCGGTGAAGGACCCGAATGCGCCGCCGGCTCGGTGTGCTTCGAGCAGAAGGGGATCTACCACATTCCCAGCCCGGGCAACGAGGTCTTTCACATCAACTACCCGATGGCCGAGGGACAGATCTTCCGGACCCTCCGGGTGCGTCTGACCTTCCAGCACGGCGGCTGGGACCAGAAAGACCCCTTCGGTCTCCACAACATCTTCTGGATCGTCCGCAACGTTTGGGCGAGCAACAACTTCGGGTACGTCAACACCAAGGGACCGAATTTCAACCAGGTGTTGAACAACACCAACGTCGATCTGCCTGAGGGGCAGAACCAGAAAAACATCGTCAACGTCGCGCTGGTGCCCGGCGAGACCTACAAGCTCGTCCTCGATCGGCTGATGACGAGCTACGTGTTCCGCCGCGGTCACCGCCTCCGTGTCCAAGTCTCGACCGCCTTCTTCCCCCACTTCTCGCGCAACCTGCACACCGGCGCCCTCGAGACCGAGTCGAGCGACTTCCGCACCGCGGTGGTCACGATCCACCACGACGCCGAGCACCCGTCGCGCGTTGTACTGCCGGTTGTCGACTGGTGAGCCCGC
>JAQBHE010000698.1:0-5014 GCA_032128015.1 Holophagae bacterium | reverse complement strand
CCCCTACATGCACAACGGCGCCTACCCGACGCTCGAAGACGCGCTCTCGGAGATCGTCCGCAACGCCGGCCTCGCGGCCGAAGGTAAGCTCCCCGACATCGACCCCGAAGTGCGAAAGATCCGACTCGGCAAGGACGACGTCGGGCAGCTCGCGGCCTTCCTTCGTCAACTCGACGAGGTCGGGCACGAGGGCTTTCGGCGTTACCTGATCGAGCTCGCCGACGACTAGGGCTCCGATCCCTTCCGGGGGTAGCGCCCGACTCTGGGCGCGCCGACACTCGGGCGGCCGACGATCCTGCGAGCACCCGCGATCGTCACGCCGCGGACGTAGAGAAAACGTCCAGCGGGCACACCGCGAGGCTCAGAGCTGGAGACCCGACCCCCAGCCCTCGAGCACCAGCCCCATCACCACGCCGCCGATCGGCACCGCGAGACACGGCTCGCCGTAATCGTTGGCGACCAGCGAGATGCCGTCCACCGGATCGTAGATCTGGTACAGCGCGAGCACCGCTGGATGGTCTTTGCCGGACGCCTTCTTGCTCGCCTCGACGATGGTCGCCTGCTCGACTCCACCCTCCTCCGGGAAGGTGTCCTCGGCCACCGGCACCAGCATCAGAAAGTCGCGAAAGTAGGTCTGGCCGGTGTGGTCGCCGTCCGCCGGCTGGACCCCATAGCGCATGGTGTAGACACCTGGCGCGATCGGTTGCTTGCGGTAGTCGCTCCACGTCACCCCGAAAACCACGACGCCGACCAGGGCGCCGTCAGGCAGGCTCCCGAAGTCGACGCCCAGCTCGCCACTGGACGCGCGCTGGGGCAGTTGCTGGCGTAGCCAGAAGTCGGCCTCTGTAACGCCGCCATCGACCACCCGGTGGCCTTGCTCGGGCAGCAACGGCGCGAGCCAAGCCGGCACTTCGGGACGCTGGCTCGTGGTCTCGAGTTGGCGATCAGCGGCCACCAGGGGCGCGGCGGCGCCCAGCGCCGCTGAGGCGACCAGCATCAGGACCAGCACCAAGGTCAACGCGCGAACGGCGCCGGCTCGCGAAAACACTTAGTGCACCACCTCGAACAGCCCGGCCGCGCCCATGCCGCCACCCACGCACATCGTGACCACCACGTACTTCACCTTGCGCCGCCGGCCTTCGAGGAGAGCGTGACCGACCATGCGGGCGCCGCTCATGCCATACGGGTGACCAATCGAGATCGCGCCGCCGTTGACATTGAGACGGTCGTCCGGGATCTCCAGACGGTCGCGGCAGTACAGCACCTGGACCGCGAAAGCCTCGTTGAGCTCCCACAGCCCGATGTCCTCAACCTCGAGACCGTTGCGTCGCAAGAGCTTGGGCACCGCGAACACCGGGCCGATCCCCATCTCGTCGGGCTCGCAGCCGGCGACCGCCATCCCGCGGTAAATCCCCAGCGGCTCGAGACCCTTGCGCTCGGCGAGCTTGGAGTCCATGACCACGCACGCCGAGGCGCCGTCCGACAGTTGGCTGGCGTTGCCGGCGGTGATCGTGCCGCCGTCGCGCACCGGCTTGAGACTGGAAAGACCCTCGAGGGTGGTGCTGGGACGGTTGCCCTCGTCTTGGGCGAGCTCGGTGTCGACGTAGCTGACCGCGCCGGTGGCCTTGTCGAGGACCATCTGGCTGGCCTTGACCGCCACGATCTCATCGTCGAAACGACCCGCTTCCTGGGCGGCGGCGGTGCGCTGCTGGCTCTGGAGGCCGTATTCGTCCTGGGCCTCGCGGCTGATCTTGTAGCGCCTGGCCACGATCTCGGCGGTGTCGATCATCGGCATGTGGAGTGCGATCTTGTGCTCCTTGATCCAGGGATCGGGCACGCGGTAGCTGTTCATGTGCTCGTTTTGCACCAGGCTGATCGACTCGACCCCGCCGGCGACCACGATCGGAGCGCCGTCGCAGATCACTTGTTTGGCGGCGGTGGCGATGCTCATCAACCCCGACGAGCACTGGCGATCCATGCTCATCCCGGCGACCTCCACCGGCAGCTCGGAGCGGATCGCGCACTGGCGACCGATGTTGAATCCCTGACTCCCCTGCTGCATCGCCGCGCCGATGATGCAGTCGTCGATCTCGCCGGGCTCGATGCCCGCGCGCTTGACTGCGGCGCGAATCGCGTAGCTCGCGAGAGTCGGCGACTCGAGGTTGTTGAACGAGCCGCGATGTGCCTTCCCGATCGGGGTGCGGGCAGTCGAGACGATAACGGCTTCCTTCATATCGGCCAACTCCTGGTGAGGATGGGTCTTAGGGGAGGCGCGGCGAGGACGCCAAGAGTACCGAACTCGGGCGCTTGCTCTCAATCGCAGCGTCCGCGGACGCTTCGGGAAAGTGGTTGGTATGCTGCCGCCTCGCCGCGCGCCAGAGCGGCGAATCCCTCTCGGCAAGAAGACCTTGGGCGCGATGAGCCGCCGACCTCCATTCGCCCCAGCCGACGCAGTCCGGCTCGCCGCCGACTTCTACGGCCTGGAGGCCGTCGCCTTCGAGCTGCCCAGCGAGCGCGATCGCAACTTCCGCCTCGAGATCGCGGGTCAGGGTGGCGACGCTCGGTCCCGAGCGGTCCTGAAGATCACCGCCGCCGGACCCGCCGGACGCTGGCTCGAAGCCGAATGCCGGGTGCTCGAGCACCTCGCGGCCACAGCACCCCAACTGCCCTGCCCGCGCTTGGTCCGCTCGCGCGCCGGGCGGCTGCTCGAGTCCGTCGAGCGCGACGGCATTGACTACTGCATACGCGTCGTGTCGTGGCTGCCGGGCCAGCCACTCGCGCGGGTTGTCCAGCGAGGACCGCTGCTCGGAGACCTTGGCCGCAAGCTCGGAGACGTCGATTCTCGGCTTGCCACTCTCGACCTCGAAGCGGCGCGCCGCGAGCTCGATTGGCCCCTCGCGCGCGCCGCCACAGTGATCGAGCAGCGCCTCGCCGAGATCGACGACCGCGACCGGCGCCGGCTGGTTGCCACCCTGGTCGAGCGCTTCGACCGGCAGTACAGCTCCACCTTCCGGCAGTCGCGCCGGTCTCTGATCCACAACGACGCCAACGACTACAACCTGCTGGTCGCTGAGCCAGCGCCCGGCTCCAAAGTCGGTGCCGACCGGTTCGCGCCGGATCGGGTGAGCGGCATCCTCGACTTCGGCGACATGGTCGAGACCCACACCGTCGCCGATCCGGCAATCGCCCTCGCCTACCTAATGCTCGACAAAGACGACCCGGTTCTCGAGGCGGCGCCGTTCGTCGCCGGCTACCAGGAGAGCTTCGCGCTGACCGAAGACGAGCTGGGCCTGTTGTTTCCACTCGCCATCCTTCGCCTGTGCGTGAGCGTCGCGACCTCCGCCCACCAGCGCCGCCGCGAGCCCGACAACGAGTACCTATCGATCAGCGAGCGACCGGCGTGGCAGGCGCTCGAGCGCCTGGCCGAATTTCATCCCCACCGCGTCGAGTGGATCTTCCGCGCCGCTTGTGGCCTCGAGCCCTGCCCTGGCGCCCCCCGGGTGCGCCGTGCACTCGAGCGATCGAACCCGGCGCCGCTGCTCGGTTTCGACTTGACCGCGGCCAACACCCGGATCGTCGACCTCGGGGTTGAGAGCCCGCTCCACACCGCGGGCGGCCAGTCCGCACATGAGCGCTCGCCGAACACCGCAGACCAGCTCGCCGAGCGTGTGGCGCGGCTGCTCGGCCCCGACCACGCCGGCGCAGTGCCGGCCCGAGTGGGCTGGAGCCGCTACGACGAAGCGCGACCGATCTATCGCGCGCCACAGTTCGCGAACGCTTCCGGCGCGGTGCGCACCGTCCACCTCGGCGTCGACCTCGCGGTCGCTCCGGGAACCGTGATCCACGCGCCCTACCCGGCGACGGTCCACAGCGTCGCCGACAACGACCGTCCCGGCGACTACGGTCCGACGGTGATCCTGGAGCACCGTCTTGCCGATCCCGACGGCGAGGACCGGGGCAGCGAAGGCGAGGTCGCCGTCTTCACCCTCTACGGACATCTCAGCCGTGCTTCGATCCGCGACCTGGCTCGGGGTCAAGCGTTCGAAGCAGGCGACCCGATCGCTGGGGTCGGCGAAACCTCGGAGAACGGCGGCTGGTGGCCGCATCTCCACTTCCAGTTGATGGTCGATCTGCTCGATCAAGTCGGCGATTTTCCGGGAGTCGCGCCCCCGGACGAGCGCCTGGCGTGGCGCAGCGCCTGTCCCGATCCCAACCGGATCCTCCGCCTGCCATCCGCGGTGCTCGGCGACAAACCGACGCAGGCGACCGAACTGCGGGCGCGACGGGCGCGGGTCCTCGGGCCGTCGCTCAGCCTCTCGTATCGAGATCCACTCCACATCGTCCGCGGCGAGGGTGCCGAGCTCATCGACGCCGACGGCCGGCGTTACCTCGACCTGGTCAACAACGTTTGCCAGGTCGGCCACTGCCACCCGCGGGTGGCGCGCGCAGCCGCTCGACAGATGGCGGTCCTCAACACCAACACCCGCTACCTCCACGACTCGATCCTGGACTACGCCGAGCGGCTGCTCGCGACCTTTCCTGATCCCCTCGCGGTGTGCTTCTTCGTCAACTCCGGAAGCGAGGCCAACGACCTCGCTCTCCGACTCGCGCGCACCGCCACCGGCCGTCGCGACATCGTCTGCGTCGACGCCGCCTACCATGGCAACCTGACTTCGCTGATCGAGATCAGCCCCTACAAGCACGACGGACCGGGTGGGCAAGGGCCGCCGCCGTGGGTTCATGTCGCGCCGCTACCCGACGTCTACCGTGGCCGCCACCGCGGCGCCGACGCCGCGCAACGCTACGCCGCCAGTGTCACCGACACGGTGGGCAGAGCCGCAGCGGGCGGCGACGGAGTCGCCGCGTTCATCGCCGAGTCGCTCCTCAGTTGCGGCGGCCAGATCGAGCTGCCCGCGGGCTACCTCGACACCGCCTACCGGGCGGTGCGCGCCGACGTGGCCGCGGTTAATACCGGTGGCCTGGACGGTACCGGGGTCGGTGTGGCGGTGATCGA
>JAQBHE010000697.1:0-13928 GCA_032128015.1 Holophagae bacterium | reverse complement strand
ACCATGACGACCATCTCATCGATCCTCATCCTGCCATCGATGCTGTTCGTGCTCCTCGCCGCCGCGCCCGCCGACTGGCTGGTGACCACCAGCGGCGACCGCATCGAGACTCGTGGTCCGTGGCGCATCGAAGGCGGCCGGGTGGTCTTCGAGCTGCCGAACCGATCGTTGTCGTCGATTCGGACCAGCGAGCTCGACCTCGAGGCCAGCCGGCTCGCAACCGAGAGCGCGAAACGACCGATTGCACAGACGGCGACGACGCCCGCGACACCGGCGATCGGGACCGAAGAGCCCAAGGCGGCGCTGGTGCTCACCTCCGACAACATCGCAGCCGCGCCGGCCCCCGCGACCGCCACCTCCGCGGACCGGCCCGACGAGCCGACGCCACGCACCCTCCGCGTCGCCGAGTGGCAAGAAGACACCCGTCCCGGCGACGATGGCCTGCGGTTTCGCGGCCGCATCGTCAACGACGCCGAGACCTTCGCGGCCACCCTCGGGCTCGAAGTCACCCTGATCGACCGCGCCGGTCGGGTGCTTGCGGTGGGCTCGGCCGTGCTCGGAGCACCGTCGCTACCGATCGGGGAGTCGTGTCCCTTCGAGGTCGCGTTCCCAGGCCAGTTCGCCTACGACCGCGTCGACTTCGAGCTCGCCGCCCGCCCCCTCCTCGAGCGCGCGCCCGGCCGCGACGAAGTACCGGCGACCGCGCCCGTCGAGCCGCCGCCTTCTTCGGATCCCGAGCCGATCGGAGCCGGCCAGTGATTCCTTCTTCCCATCGAGAAGACGCCTCGCTTGGACTCCAAGCAGCGCACTTCTCGGAGGTGTCCTTCTCGGAGGTACTGCCATGACCCACAGCCGTTGCCCCATGCCCAAATCGCGCACCCGCTGGATCGTCCTCGGAGCCCTCGGCCTCCTGGCCTCGGCGCTGGTGCTCGCGGACGACCGCCAGCTGTTCCGCCAGGCCGCCGACAGCCCGTACGTGTTCACCCTGCTCGATGTCTCGGGCTCGATGAACTGGAACGCCGGCTTCCCGGATGGCAACTTCCGCGACGGCGACGCCGACGCCCCCGGCAGCCGGCTGTTCGAAGCAAAGTCGGCACTCTACGAAGTCATCCAGGGTCTCAATCCCAGCATCCGTCTGGGCTTCGCCCACTTCGGCCAGCCCGATCTCGAAGCACTGCGCAAGCTATGGCTCTACGAGCGCGCTCCGGGGCAGGCGAATCCGCCATGGTGGAGCGAGCTCCCGTTCCCGGCTGAGGACCGCTCGATCAATTTCGGCCAGGCGGTAGTCGACGGCACCGACGCCAACTATCGAGACTGCCCGAACGCCTACAGCGGCGGCGACGCGATCACCCGCGCCGAGATGTTCCCCAAAATGCAAGACGCGGGCACCACCATCAGCCTGGTCTATATCCAGTGGGGCGGCAACCGCTACGGGATCCGCTTTCGCAACCTCGCGCCGAGCCTCGGTGCCACCAACATCACGGTCGCCATCCAGGTGACGCGAGCCAAGAACTCCAACTGCATGTCAAACGAAATGACCGTCCTCGGCGAGCGCACCCTGACGTTCCGCCCGCGAATTCGCCAAGACAACGAAGGCAACCAGTTCAGCAGTGAAATGGCCGGACCGCTCGGGTTCGACTACATCAGCTGGCGAGAGACCCTCGCCAACGAGAGCGGCGACAGCGGTTGGTCGGCCGATCACTACAACCAGGGCGATTCCTGCAAGAGCCCCTACTGGTCGCCGAACGGCACGCCCGCGACCGGCACCCAGAGTCCGCTTTCCTCGCTGCGCTATCAGACCTTCAACGATCCCCTCGGCCGCGACGCGACCAGCCGCTCTTTCGCGCGCGGTGAGGTCGTGCCCTGGGACTGGCTCGAGCATCCGACGACCACTGTTCCCGGTGCCGGCTTCGAGGTGAGCTCGCGCCAGGAAATCCTCCGCCGCCTCGCGCCCAACACCGCGGTTTCCGGTGAGTACGTCCCTGACGCCAACGGCCAGCCGGTACCGGACTTCCGGGTCGCCCGCTACCTCAAAGACCATCCCTCCGGTGGCTTCCTCGGGGTCAAGACACAGTTCTCGCGCTACCCTCCGATCACCGCCGTCGGCGCCACTCCAGTCGCGGGATCGCTGAACAAGCTCGCCGACTGGTACCAGAAGTGGGAGCCGGTCGCCAAGGGACAGGGCGGCGACCCCAGCTTCGGCTGCCGCCAGCGCTACGTGATCCTGCTCACCGACGGTGAAGAGACCTGCGGCGGCACCCCGGCGACCGCCGCCGCCCGCCTCGAAGCGCTCGGCATCCGGGTGTTCGTGATCGCCTTCGGCGGCGACCTCTCGGGCAACAAGGTGCAGGCGATCGCCGACTCCGGCGGCACCGGCGATTGGGACACCAACGCCGACGGCGTGAGGGACTGCGCCGAGTTCACCTTCACCGAGGTCGAAGGTCCGGCCGAAGACCTCAACGGCAACGGCATCCCGGGCGAAACCTACGAGACCGACACCTGCCCGGGGCCGATCGCGGCCCCCGATCGCGCCAGCCTGGTGCGGGCCCTGCGCAACATTTTTGGCTCGGTCGACGCACGGCCCAGCAGCTTCGCCTCGGCCGCCACCAACCCATCGCGCAGCGCCGCCGGCAACTCGCTGTTTCTCACCAGCTTCCTGCCGCTGCCGAGGTTCGCCAACTGGGACGGCGCGGTCAGCCACTACGTCCAACCGCTACCGACCCGCCTCGACCCCAATGGCAATCGCGTTCCGGATCCGACCAAGCTGTGCGACGGTCTCGATCCGGCGCGGTCGTGCCTCGCCTGGGATGCCGGCAAGGTGATGCTCGGCGATTTCCCGGGGTCGGTGGCGCAATCGCCGGGGGACACCGAGTTCATGTCCAACCTGCGGATCGGCGGCGATCCCGACGAGCGCCGGGTGATCTACTCCCAGGAGCCGACGGTCCCGGGAGCGGTGCCCCGCGCCTCGCGGCTGTTCGAACCCCCGACCGGCCTCGCCAACGAGTACGACCTCTGGAACGGCCTTCTTGGGCCTTCCAGCTACATCGTCGGCAACGCGGCATCGGAAGCGACCGCCCGCACCCAGGCTCGAAACACCATGGAGCAGACGCTGCGGATCAAGACCGCGCCCGACCCCACCGCCGATCCCCCCGGCTCGACCAACGTCTCCTATGTCCTGGGCGACGTCTTCCACTCCTCGCCGACGCTGGTGGCCGCCCCCAACCAGCTCCGGTACCGAATCTTCAACCTCCACAACTATCGCAACTTCTACGACCGGCACGAGTTCCGTCGCCGGGTTCTGATGGTCGGCTCCAACGACGCCCAGCTGCACGCATTCGACGCCGGCATCTTCGAGCCGGAGTTCAACGGTAGTGAGCTCGATCGCACCAAGAGCGCGCACAACCTGGGCTCCGGCCAGGAACTGTTCTCCTTCGTGCCCCGCGCCCTGCTGCCTCGGCTCCGCGCGATGACGGTGACACCCGACGAGCACGAGTTCAGCGTCGACGCCAGTGCGGTGGTCGATGACTTTTTCGTCGACCCGATTCACAGCGGCACCCCCACCGCCACCGACCGCGAGTGGCGGACCCTGGCCATCGGCGGCTTGCGCGAGGGCGGACGCACCTACTACGCGCTCGACATCACCCAGCCCGACCACGACACGATCACCGGCGGCGTCCACATCCCCGACCCGCTCGGCGTCTACGTGCCTTCGTGCATGGCTCAGACCGCCTACAACGCGACCGCCTGCGGGCCGCTGCCCTACGCGGCGGTGCGCTGGGAGTTCACCGACACCACCGACTTGGACCTCAACGGCTTCGTCGACCTCGGCGACACCTGGTCGCAACCGAACACCGGCCGGATCAAGCTCGTCGACAGTAGCGGCGTTCCGTTGGAGCGGTACGTCGCGATTTTCGGCGGCGGCCTCGATCCCGACAACTTCTTCGGGGTCGGCAACTTTCTCTACATGGTCGATGTCGAGACCGGCAAGGCGATTTACAAGCGGGCGCTCGGCGGCATCGGCGGGGGGCGGCGTGCCGTCGGAGCCAGCGGCGGTCGACATCACCGGTGACGGCTTCGTCGACACGATCTACATCGGAACGGTCGGGGGCGGTCTCTACAAAGTCGATGTTTCGACCCCGGTGCAAGTGGTCAACGACATCGTGCTCGGCGAGCGCATCATCGACGCCGCCTGGGAGCCGTTCAAGATCTTCGACACCGCCGGCCGACCGATCTTCTTCCCGCCGTCGGTGGTCAACGTCGGCGAGCAGCGCAAGGCACTGGCCTTCGGCACCGGCGACCGCGAGGATCTGTGGAATCCAGCGCGCGAGAACGAAGAGGGACGGTTCTACGTCGTCCTCGACGACTTCTTCACCGCTGCCAGTGTCCCCATGGGCGGCTATACCGAAGCCGACATCCAGCGGGTCGGCCTCGCGGATGCCAACCTCGACTTCGACCCGCTGTTCACCGAGGGCGGCTTCTACCTCCCCCTCGGCCGCGGCGAGAAGCTGGTCGGCCGCGCGTTCACCCTGAGTGGAGTCACGGTCTTCAGCACCTTCGTGCCGCTGTCGGAGGCGACCGAGATCGGCGGCGTGCCGGTTTGCTCGACCCGCGGTTTCAGCAACATCTACACGCTGTTCACCACCAGCGGCAACTCGGTCGTCAACCCCACCGGCGGGGCGACCCCGTTGCGCAGCCGTAGCGTCGAAGGCATCGTCACCGATGTCTTCTCCGACCTCTCGAGCGACAACGACGACGACGGTGGTGATCCCGGGCCCCCAGGCCCCCCCGGACCGCCGGGACCGCCGTTGTGCTCGGAGGAGCAACGCGCCGCGGTCCTCGAGAGTCTTCGGCCGCTGTTCCCATCGGACTGCAAGTTCTCGAACAAGGTGGTGCCGCTCAAGGTGATCCAGAGCGACACCCAGATCCAGTGCGTGATCGAGATCCCGGTGTGCGTGCGGGTGTTCAACTGGGGCGACTTGACGCGCTAGCAACCCCCTCGGGAGATCCTCGATGCACCAGAACTGGCGATCGCCGACGGCGCTCCGGATCGCGTCGGCGATCGTGATGACCCTCGCCGCGATGGCGAGCCCGGCGGTCGGCCAGAGTGCTCCGGCTGGCGCTGCCGATCGCCTTCACGTCTTGGTCACTCGCGACGGCCATCGCCTGGAGGCCAGAGGCCCATGGCGAGTCGAGGGCGCCCGGATCATCTACACCGACGAGCGCGGCGTGCTGTCGTCGGTCCGGCTTTCGGCGGTCGACCTCGAAGCGAGCGAGCGAGCGAGCGCCGTGGCCGTGGCCCCGGCGACCGTGCCGGAGCCGACGCCAAGCCGTCCTCCCGCGCTGGTCCTCCAGGATGGCGACGTCGCACGCTTCCAAGGTGCGGGGACCGCGGGCCAGACTGCACTGGCTTCGGGCCAGGCGACCGCTGCCACCTCCCCAGCCCCAGTCGTGACCGTGGCTGACGCCCCCGGAGCGTCGACCGCTTCAGCCGCCCCGGCCGACCCGGCCGCCCCAGTCGCAGAGACGAGAAGCCCGGTTGCCGTGGTGTCGTTTCGCGACCTCGGCAGCTACGACGAAGGGGCGCAGTTGTTCGGCACCTTGCGCAACGACAGCGACACGACCGCGAACAAGGTCACGCTCCAGGTGCGGGTCGTCGACGAGGCCGGCCGGCCGCTCGCCACCTCGCCCGTGCCCTTGAGCACCGACCAGATCGCCGCCGGTGCGACCTTGAACTTCCGGATCGCGCTGCCCGAGGTCCGGGCCTATGGCAAGATCGAGTTCGAGATCACCTCGCGCAACTGAGTGCCGAGGTCGCCGGTGGCGGGTGGCTCAGTACTGGGCCATCACCTCGCGAACGCTCACCGCCGGTACTGCGGGTACCCCTCGAGATCGAGTTCTTTGACTCGCCTCAGCAACGTGCGGTAGCTGACCCCCATCTGCTCGGCGGCGCGGCGCTTGTCGCCGTCGGCCTCGAGCAGCGCTGCGCGCAACCGTTCGCGCTCGCCACCGGCTTCCGCCAGCGGCTCGAGCATCGGCTCGAGGTCGGCGCGGTCGAGCCGCCGACCGTCGCCCAGGATCAACGCCCGCTCGAGAACGTTGGCGAGCTGGCGGACGTTGCCTGGCCAGGGCTGCGCGCGCAGGAGCTCCTCGGCGGCCGCAGTCAGCACCGGCGCGGCAACGCCGTTGCGCTCGGCCAGGCGGTGCAACAGATGCTCGGCGAGGTCCGGGATGTCGGAGGCGCGGTCGCGCAACGACGGCAGCACGATCGGGAACACTTCGAGGCGGTAGAACAGGTCGGAACGGAATGACCCCGCTTCGACCATCGCACCGAGATCGCGGTTGGTCGCGGCCACCAGCCGCACATCGGCGCGCAGGGTCTGGCCGCCCCCCACTCGCTCGTAGCTACGGTCCTCGAGCACTCGCAGGACCTTGGCTTGGACCCCGAGCGGCAGTTCCCCGATCTCGTCCAACAGCAGAGTGCCTCGTTCGGCGAGCTCGAAACGCCCCGGCTGGCGTGCGTTCGCGCCGGTGAAAGCCCCGCGCTCGTGACCGAACAGCTCGTTCTCGACCAGCGCCTCGGGCATCGCGGCGCAGTTGAGCGCGACGAAGGGGCCGCTGCGACGCGGCGACAGGCCATGGAGAGCCCGTGCGAACAGCTCCTTGCCGGTGCCGCTCTCGCCCTGCAGCAGGACGGTGCTTTCGACCGGCGCCACCTTGGCGAGCAGACGCAGCGCCGCGCGTAGCCTGGGATGGCGGCCGACGATCGGCGGCGCGCCCGGGACCTCGAGCACCGCCGTCGGCTGGAAGCTCCCGAGCAGCGATCCCACCAGCGCCAGCAGCTCGTCGAGCTCGACCGGCTTCTCGAGGAAGTCGACGGCTCCGAGCTTCATCGCCTCGACCGCGCTCGCGACGCTGCCGTGAGCGGTCATCACCACCACCGGCAAGTCGGCGTCGTGCTGGCGGCACCGGCTCACCACCTCGAGGCCGGAGCCGTCGGGCAGCTTGAGGTCGGTGAGCGCGACATCGATCGTCACCCCGCCCGCCAGGTGCCCGAGCGCCTCAAAGACGGTGGCCGCCGCGAGCACCGCGTAGCCCTCGGCGGCCAGGGCGCGCTCGAGCAACCGGCGCAGCGAGTCGCGATCCTCCACCAGCAAGATCGATCCCGCTGGGGTCACGAGCCGCTCCCCGAGCGCCTTGGGCTCACACGAGCGCGGCCCACCGCGGCGATCAGATCGGAGTCGTCTTCGGGATCCACCGTGCGCAGGTCGAGGACCAATTTCCCGGTACGCAGATACCCAGCCACCGCCGGCTCGCCCAGGCGCAGCCGGCGGAGGAGGCGCTCGCTGCCCTCGAGCGCCACCGCCGATCCGGGAATCGGCGCGTCGGGCGCAGCGCCTCCACCCAGAAACGCCTCCGCTTCCACCACTTCGCCCGCGAGCGCCGCAGCGACGGTCTCCACTCGCTCCTGATGACGATCCGGATCGGGCCACAGCCGGTCGATCGGCAGCGCCTCGCCGGCCAGGTGCAAGCGCAGCACCGGCTCGAGAGCGATGAAGGTGGCGCGGCTGGCACGCAGCGCCCGGTACAGAGGATGCCGGCGCAAGCGCTCGATCACCGGCTCGCTGCCCAAGAGCAGACCGGCTTGCGGGCCGCCGAGCAGCTTGTCCCCGCTGCCGCACACCAGGTCGCAACCGACCGCCAAGAGCTCCGAGAGGCTGCGGTGGTCGGCGAGCTGGGGCGCCGAGTGCGGTCGCAGCAGCCCGCTGCCCTCATCGACCACCAACGGCAACCCGCGGTTCTTGGCAACCGCCGCCAGATCTTCCTCGGCCACGCTCTCAACAAAGCCGCGAATCCGGTAGTTGCTCGGGTGAACCTTGAGTAGCAAGCCGGTGTCGGCGCCGATCGCCCGCTGGTAGTCGGCGAGCCGGGTGCGGTTGGTGGTGCCGACCTCGACCAGCCGGACACCCGCCGCTTCGACGATGTCGGGAATCCGAAACGAACCCCCGATCTCGACCAGCTCGCCCCGCGATACCACCGCTTCGCGATCGCGGCTGAGCGCGGCCAGCGCCAGCAGCAGAGCCGCCGCGTTGTTGTTGACCACCAGCGCGGCGCCCGCCCCGGTGAGTTGGCAAAGCAGCATCTCGGCGCGGCGGTTGCGATCGCCGCGGCGGCCGGATACCAGGTCCATCTCGAGGTCGCAGGACGCGGTCAGCAACCGCACCGACGCCTCGGCCACCGCTCGCGGCAACGGTGCCCGTCCGAGGTTGGTGTGCAAGAAGATCCCGGTGGCGTTGAGGACCCGGCGCAACGGTACCCCGACCAGCGTCTCGAGCTCGCTTTCGACCCGCTTGGCGAGCTTGCCCGGGGTCACCGGTGACTGCTCGGCCCCACCTCCGCGCAGCTCGGCGAGCAGTCGCTGCACCTGGACGGTAACTGTCGGCCGTCCGTAGACCTCGAACAGGCGTCGGAACTCCGGTCGTTCGAGGAGCCGACCCACCGCGGGAATCGCCCGGCGCGAATCCTCTGGCGGCTTACGGTCGCTCCCCGACGATGCTCGATCTGCCATCCATACCCCCGCGCACCACGCGCGATGGCTCGCCCGCAAGCGGTGGATCGCCCGCGACTCGCATTCGCCAACGCCTCGAGTCTAGCGGGCCTCCGGCGCTGGCGGGCCTCGGCACGCGACGGTCGGTGGCAGCCCGTGGCATGCCTTGTCGTGCGGGCGTGCTGACTTTCACCACGGGCTGCTTGGCCGAGTACAATCACTGGCGCCGCAGCAACCCGCTTCCGGCTCACTTCGGCCCGGATGGCCTGGGCAGCAAGCCGGCAACCAACCGCTGTGAGGACCAACCCCGACCTCGATGCCTTGGAGCACGACCTCAAGGTGCTGAGAGTGGAGTTCGAGAAGTACTTCAATGGCGCTAACGACCTTCCTCCCGCCGATCTCCAGACCAAGATCGACCGCCGCATCCGCGACCTTCGAACCCAGATGCGCAGCGCGGTCGACCGCTTTCGCATCGCCGGGCTGGAGCACCAGAACAGCTCCTACAACGAAATGTTCAACCGCCGTCTGCGGGTGCTCGAGGAAGGTCGAACGCCCAGGCCGATGCGCCCAACTGGACACCGCGCCCCCGATCCCGAGGCCGGAGTCGTGGTGCGCGGCCGGATCAGCGACGAGGCGCTGGGCGCCTTGTTCCACGGCTTGTATCCCGAAGCGACGCAGCGCCAACCGCCCGACCTCGATCGCTTGCGCCAGCACATCGACGGTCAGGTGGCAGCGATCTCGGAGCGCACCGGCTGCGTCGAGGTGCGCTTCCGTCTGGCGGCCGAGGACGGCAAGATGAAACTCAAGGCGAAGCCTATGCGCTCGCACCAGGAAGGCTGAGTAAGCGATGACCGACGACCGCGACTCCACCACCGCAAGCCGGCGCCCTGCAAGACGCGAATCCCGTCTCACCGCCGCCCTCTTGGTGCTCGCCGGCGGCCTGCTGCTCGCCGTGCACCTTGCCTCCGCCGCAGCGCCGCTGCCGAACCTCCAGGCCACGATTCGCGCCCAGCACGAGCGGATCGCGGCGAATCCTTCCAACCCGTCTCTGCACAAGGACCTCGGCAACCTGTTGGCGCTCGCTGGCGACCCGGTCAACGCCGAGCAAGCGTACCTGGAGGCGCTTCGTCTCGATCCCGAGGACCCAGGCACCTACTACAACCTCGGCCTACTGCTCCAATCCGACCGCCCGCACGAAGCACTCCGGGCCTTCCAGCGTTCGGTTCGCCTCGAGCCGCGGCTGCCCTGGGCGCACTACTCGATCGGCACGCTGCACCAACGGGCCGGCCGGCGCGGATCCGCGATCGAGGCCTTCGCGCGCGCGTTCCAGCTCGACTCCACCCTGGCGCTGGCCGACGTCAATCCCCAGGTGATCGACAACCCCGAGGCGATGGCAGCTCTGCTCCAGGTCAAAGCCTTGGCATCGTTCGAAGCACCTCGCGAGTACGATGATCCGCGGCGACTTGCGGCACTCTTGGTCACCTCCGGCGCGGCCCCGGGTGCAGCAACCCCGATAGCAGCACCGATAGCAACACCGATAGGGCAGACCCCGGCTGCCGTACTCGAACCGACCCTGCCGTTGGGCATCGGGGCCCCAGGGGCTCCGGCCGCCGATACCGCGGCTTCGGCCGCCGATCCGGGTCCAACCACCGCGCCGCCTCCCGTGCCTGCGGCCGGCACTGCAGGAGCCACCGACTCCCTACCTGCGAGTCAGTCCCGGGGTCGCCGCCGCGTCGGCGCTCAAGACCTGCCCGAGCTTCGCGGCGTCAATCAGACGAATCCGACGACGGCCGATCCCGCTGACGCCCCGGCGACGGGCCCAGCCCCGCGGTTCCGGCCCGGCCGCCGCAGCAGCGCCCAGCTCGGGCTCGGACTCGAGGGCGGCATCGGCGGTACGGTGGCGCTAGACGATCGCGCCGGCCGCTGAGCGCCCGTTATCTGGCGGTGACCTCGAGTCCGGAAACCAGCAGGCTGGGTGACCCGACACAGCCGCGCGACGGCACGAACCGCAAGTCGCGTCCCACCGCGACGATCCCCGCAAGCAGATCGGTGACCGTGCCGGCGAGCCGCGCTTTCGCGACCGGGACGGTCGCCCTCCCGGATCGCACTTCGAAACCCCAGACCTCGGCACGGAAGGTGCCGGCTTCGATGTCGAAGTGGGGCGGAGCACTGACGCCCAAACAGTAGAAACCGTGCGCCATGTCCTCGATCAGCGGCGCGACCGGTTGTTTGGGATCAGGCGCCACGAACAGGTGGGTCGGGCCGAGCTGCGGGGAATCTCGCCAGCTCGGTCGCAACCGACACCCGCTCTTGCGGCCCGGACAACTCGCCGACCACGGCAGCAGCGTCTGGAGCGGCTCGCCGGCGGCGATCAGCACGACGCGGTCGGTCGGCACCCCTTCGCCGTCGACCGGCGACTCGAACAACCCGCCCACTAGCCGGCCGTCGTCGACCACAGTCAGCAGGGTCGACCCCACCCGCCCGCGCGGATCCGCGAGGCGCTGCAGCCGTGGCCCTGCCTCTTGACCGACCAGATACGGCGCCAGCGCTGCGATCAGCTCCGCCGCGATCTCGGGCGCGATCAACGCCAAGGTCGATGGCTGCTCGAGGGAGCGTCCGGCGGCGAGGATCATCAGGCGATCGCCGAGCCGCCGGGCGAGACTCGGCGCGCTGAGACGGCGAGCGTGCCGATCCGCCACCGCCAGTCGGGCCTCATGACGGCCAAGACGCGCCACCAAGCGCACCGAAGCCACCCGCGAACGGAACCCCGCCCCGAGCCCGCGGCTGTTGATCACCTCGGCCTCGGCATAACCGTCGTCGAGAGCACCCCACGTCAGGCTCGCCCCCGCGAGCTCGCGGCCGAGCGCGGCATCGACCGCGGCTAGCAGGGCAAGCGCCTCGTCTTCGCCAACCAGCGCGGTCTCGAAGTCGGAGGACTGGACCGCGCCCACCATCCCGGCGATCTCCTCGGGCCCAGGCAGGCGGAGCGCTCCAGGACCTGCCGCGGGAAGCTGGTCGACCGCCGGCGGCTCGCCGGTGCCGCACGCGGTGAGTAGGGTGCGCGGGCCGCCGGCACGAACCGCCCAACCTTGCTCTTCGGCGATCTGGCTGGCAGCGAATCCTGGCTCGAAGCGAGTGATCCGGCTGCGACCGCGCTTCGAGAACACTTCGACCTCGTCGTGGCCACCGACTCGCAACGCTTCGAGCAAGGCCCGCGGCGCGGTCGTGCGGGCACGACCGTTCATGCCGGCGCGCCCGGTCATGCCGGCGCGCCCGGTCCCGCCGGCGCCGCCGTTCATGCGGGCGCGCCCGGACCAGCCAGCGCTACCGCCACGCCCTCGAGCCGCAGCGCCGGAGCGGTGGCCCACACCGCCACTTTCTGCTCGGCCTTGGCGCACCAGCCCGCGCCGCCCACCCGCGCATCCTTGCCGATCGCGGTCACCGCGCCGACCAATCCACCCACCGTTCCGTGCACCCGGCACTTGCCCCGTCGCTCTCCGAGCTCGCCGCCCGCGATCACCCGGGTCCACGGCGCCTCGATCCAGAACCGGCCGCTCAGCGGATCGAGCAGCCCGCGAGACGCTTCTTCCAGGTAGAGGCCGCCGTCGGCCTGCTGGATCAGCTCGCCGAGATCGCAGCTACCGGCAACCAGCTCGAGGTGAGCGGAGCGCGGAACCGGCAGCGCATGACGATCGGCGCAGCGCCCAGCACCCGGGACCGCGCCCTCGAGCCGTTCGGCCCACCGGCGATCGGCAATCAGCTGCTCGACCCGGCCGCCCCGCAGCAGCCAGCGCCGGACCACCGGTGTGCCCTCGTCGTCGGTGGTGCGCGCCACCCCGAGAGGAGCCGCCGCCGGATCGTCCAGCAAGTGGAGGTCGGTCGGGCCGAGCTCGAGCCCGATCGCGGCGGCGGGGTCTCCGGACAAAGCGAGGACATCGGCTTCGAGCGAGTGTGCAACCGCCTCGTGAAGGAACACCGCCGCCGCCGATGGGCCCAGAATCACGGTGGCGCGATCGCGCTCGGGCGGCGGCTCGGCGTTGCGGCTGCGAAACAGCTCGACCAGCGAGTCCGCCAGCGGCGCTAAGTCGGCGAGAGAAACCAGCAGGACGCCGTAGCGACCCCCTGGCAGCTCCGCGAGGAGGCTATAGAAGCGCTCGTGCTCCGGCGGCGGAGCGAACTGAGTGCCGACGACCTGCAGCCACCGGCGATGCCGGCGCAGCCGCAGCCGCAGCGGGAACCCCACGCGTCGCTGCCGCAGCTCGAGCTCCAAGCGGGAAGGAAACTCGAGCAGCTCTTCGGACTCGATCTCGGGCCAGGGCGGAAAGGCCAGGACTCGGGGCAAGGCAGCCGCCTCGGGCAGCGAGCGCGCAACCTGGCGGAAGGCGCTCGCAAAGGCCGGCGCCGAAAGACCATCGCGGCTCGCGATCCAGCTCTTGCCAGGCCGCGAGAGCCGCAGCGCGAAGCCGTCCTCGCGCCGAACCCGCAGCGCCCGCGGCCCGTCCTCGACGCGTAGCTCGACCTCTTCGCTGCGCTCGAAGAAGCCGTCGGCATGATCGCGACCGACCGACTCGAGCCGCGCGAGTGCCCGCGCGATACGCTGAAGGTCGAATCCCGGAAACTCCACCCATCGATTGTACGGGTGGATTGCACGGCGAAGCCGTACGAGCTCCGGCGTTCAGAATTGAGCCACCTGGGTCACTGTGATAGGAGCTGTGATAGGAAGCGCCTCGATCACCTCCCTCCCCGGCCAACCGCCGTGACTCCCACAAACAGCCGCCAACAACAGCTCGAAGAGCTGGAGCTTCGCCGAAAAGAGGCTCGCTCGGGAGGCGGCGACGAGCGTATCGCTCGCCAGCACGAGGCCGGCAAACGGACGGCTCGCGAGCGAGTCGAGCTCCTGCTCGACCCCCAGTCCTTCGTCGAGCTCGACGCCTTGGTAGTCCACCGCTGCACCGACTTCGGCATGGAGCAGCAACGGATCCCCGGCGACGGCGTGGTGTCCGGCCACGGCACCGTCGACGGTCGCCTGGTCTACCTCTTCGCCCAGGACTTCACGGTGTTCGGCGGCTCGCGGTCCGAGACCAACGCCCAGAAAATCTGCAAGGTCATGGACCTGGCGGTCGAGAACGGCGCTCCGGTCATCGGGCTCAACGACTCCGGGGGCGCCCGGATCCAGGAGGGCGTGGCGTCGCTCGGTGGCTACGCCGACATCTTTCTGCGCAATACCCTGGCGTCGGGCGTCGTGCCCCAGATCAGCGCCATCCTCGGCCCGTGCGCCGGCGGGGCCGTCTACAGTCCGGCGATCACCGATTTCGTCTGCATGGTGCGCGGGGTGTCCTACATGTTCGTCACTGGGCCTGATGTCGTGAAGACGGTGACACAT
>JAQBHE010000696.1:0-4782 GCA_032128015.1 Holophagae bacterium | reverse complement strand
ACGTTGTCGAGCATGCGCACCGCCCTGCGCACGGTGCGCGCCAGGTGGGCGGTGTCGATCGCCCCGCTCTGGACGTGACGAGCGAGGTTGATCGACCCGAGGTTGCACACCGCGGTCTCGTCGGGGGCGGTGTTGAGGGTGATCTCGGTGCACAGGTTCGAGCTGTGGATCACTCCTACGTGGTCTTGCGGCGAGCGCAGGTTGCAGGCATCCTTGAAGGTGATCCACGGATGTCCGGTCTCGAACAGCATGGTCAGCATCTTTCGCCACAGGTCGACCGCGCGCAGCTGCTTGAACAGCCGCAGTTCGCCGCGCTCGCCGCGCGCCTCGTACTCGAGGTAGCGCTCCTCGAAACGCCGTCCGTACAGGTGGTGAAGATCCGGGGCCTCGTCAGGTGAGAACAGGCTCCAGGGCTGGTCGCCAACCACCCGCTTCATGAACAGGTCGGGAATCCAATTCGCGGTGTTCATGTCGTGAGTGCGCCGGCGGTCGTCGCCGGTGTTCTTGCGCAGGTCGAGGAAGTCCTCGACGTCGAAATGCCAAGTCTCGAGATACGCGCAGGTGGCGCCCCGGCGCTTGCCGCTGCGGTTGATCGCCATCGTGACGTCGTTGGCGATCTTGAGGAACGGCACCACTCCCTGGCTCTCGACGTTGGTCGACTGGATCTTCGCGCCGGTGGCGCGGATGTTCGTCCAGTCGTTGCCGATGCCCCCGGACCACTTCGACAACTGGGCATTGTCGCCGAGGCTCTTGAAGATATGGGTGAGCTGGTCGTCGATCGTGGTCAGGTAGCACGACGACAACTGGGGGCGGCTGGTGCCGGAGTGAAACAGGGTCGGCGTCGAGGGCACGTAGTGGAGCTCGGACATCACGTCGTAAAACTCGAGCGCCCGCTCGTTCGGCTCGGCTTCCGCGACCGCCAGGCCCATCGCCACTCGCATCCAGAACCCCTGGGGGAGCTCGAGGCAGTTGCCCGCGAAGTCGCGAAGCAGGTAACGGTCAGAGAGGGTCTGCATTCCCAGGTACTGGAACAGGTCGTCGCGCTCCGGCTTGAGGCTCGCCGCCAGCAGCTCGAGGTCGAAACGCTCGAGCCGAGCGTCGAGGCGACCCGTGGCGACCAGGCTCTTGATCGCGTCGGAGAAAGCTTGGCGGTACGCCGGATCGAGCTCACCTTCGGCCAGCGAACGGCCGATCACCTCGCGGTACAACGCCTCGCTGTGCAGCCGGGCTGCCAGGCGGCTGTAGTCGGGATGGCGCTCGATGTAAGACGTCGCGGCGAGCACCTGCGCCCGCTCGATCTGGGGTGTCGGAATGCCGTCATAGACATTGTGGACGACCTCGCGCAGCAAACCGTCGACATCGACCGCGCGCAACCCACGCGACGCCCGCTCGAGGGTCCGCTCCACCCGCTTCAAGTTGAACAGCACCACCCGGCCGTCCCGCTTGGTCGCCGTCAGCTTGCCGAGCCGCGCGTCTTCCACCGCCCGCTTCTTGGCCTGATCGCGAACCTTCTGGCGCTCGGCCCGGTAGAGGATGTAGGCCTTGGCGATCGGATAGTGCCCGGCAAGCACCAGGTGCTTCTCGACGATGTCCTGGATGTTCTCGACGTTCGGGAAGAAATCGCTGAATCGCGACCCGATCTCGTCGGCGACCGCACCGACGATACCGCTGCGCTCCAGCGGATCGACCGTTGCGCCGGTTGCCGCGATCGCCTTGTCGATCGCGCGAGCGATGCGACTTCGATCGAACGAAACCAATTCTCCGGTGCGCTTGACGACTCTCATGGGCAGCGATCCTTTCCTTGGCCCAGACCGTGCCAGGCAGCGCCCTTCCTGCCCGAGGTCCGACCGCGACGCCCACCCGGCGGCGACCGAGAAGTCGAGCAGGCAGAAACAGTTACGTGCATCCGTCCTCCCACGAGGACACTCTTGTTCGGCTAGGAGAGCCGTTCATGGGCGAGGGCCGACGGTACAACATGTGGGGACAGCCGGTCAATGACACCACCACATAGCGTGGAATCTGTCGTGCGCAGGCGGCTGGGAACCTGCTGGCCCGACCCACTCGAACGCATAGAATCCCCTGAGTTGCTTTCGAGGCAATGAAGAGCGTTAGCGAGGCGACGATGAACAGCGACGGCACCGACACCCCCATCAGCAGCCGTCCGGTGAGAGTCCGCGTCGCGCCTTCGCCCACCGGCGATCCTCACGTCGGCACGGCCTATCAGGCGCTGTTCAACTACGCCTTCGCGAAGAGCCGCGGTGGGGTGTTCGTGGTCCGCATCGAAGACACCGATCAGGAGCGCTCGAGCCCGCAAGCCGAGACCGCGATTCTCGATGCCCTCATTTGGCTCGGACTGACCTGGGACGAGGGTCCGCGGGTCGGTGGACCTCACGCCCCGTATCGCCAGAGCGAGCGCCTCGAGCTCTACCGGCACCACGCCGATCGGCTGCTCGCCGAGGGTCACGCCTACCGCGACTTCAGCACCAAGGAAGAGCTCGCCGAGCGTCGCCGACGCCAACAAGAGACCGGGATCTTCGAGCCCCACGAGCGGAGCTATCGCGACCTCTCGGTGGACGACAGCGACCGGCGTGCCGCCGTCGAGCCCTTCACCCTGCGCCTCAAGGTCCCGCTCGACGGCGACTGCGTGATGCACGACCTGTTGCGCGGTGAGATCCGCCGCGAGTGGAAGCTGGTCGACGACCAGATCCTGCTCAAGTCCGACGGCTTCCCCACCTACCACCTCGCCAACGTCGTCGACGACCACGAGATGGCGATCAGCCACGTCATCCGCGGCGAGGAGTGGATCAACTCGGTGCCCAAGCACCTGCACCTGTACCAATGTTTCGGTTGGCAGCCGCCCGTGTTCTGCCACCTGCCGCTGCTGCGCAACAACGACGCCACCAAGTCGAAGCTGTCGAAGCGCAAGAACCCGACCTCGATCGACTACTACCGCGCCACTGGCTACTTGCCGCAGGCACTCTCGAACTACCTCGGGCTGATGTGCAGCTCACGAGCCGACGGCGACGAGAAGTTCCCGCTGTCGGAGCTGGTCGCGAGCTTTCGACCCGAGGACGTCTCGCTCGGCGGGCCGGTCTTCGACATCGACAAGCTGCGCTGGCTCAACGCCCGCTATCTGCGCGAGGACTACGACCCCGAATCCTTATGGCGAGCGATCCGGGATTGGGGATTCGGCCCCAAGCGGATCGCAGGCATCGTGTCGCTCGCCCAGCCGCGGCTCGAGACCCTCGCCGACTGGGGGAGCCTGACCGCCCACTTCTTCACTGCCGAAGTCGACTCGGCGGCCGACCTTCTGACTTTGAAGGGGTCGACCCCCGGCGAGCTCGCGGGCGTGCTGCAACTGGCGGTCTGGCGCCTCGAGCGCCTGCCCGGGCTGACCGCCGCCGCCGCCGAGGCCGAGCTGCGCCATCTCGGCGACCGTCTCGGCATCAAGCTCCGCGATCTGACGCGGCCGTTCTACGTCGCCATCTCAGGCAAACCGGCGTCGACGCCGCTGTTCCAGACCCTGGAGATCCTTGGCCCCGACCTGGTGCGGTCGCGGCTGCGACGGGCGATCGAGGTCCTCGGTGGGCTCTCCGGCAAACGGATCAAGGAACTCGAGAAACAGCTCGCCGAGCTCGACAGCTAACGGGCACCGCGCCCCAGCGGCGCACTACCTCGAACATCGAGGACGTCGGGTGTTCTTGGGTAGTAGCGGCCTAACTTGCGAGGCCGAGTGAGGTATTGCTCGTGGGTGTCCTTGTCGTTCGGGCGCGACGGGATCGCCGGCGATGTTGCTCGTCCGTCGGCCGCCCAAGCTCGGTCGCTACCCTCAGAGGAGAAGCGGTGCCCGTCGCGGGCTCGCGCCTACTCGCCGGCCTGCTGGATGCGCGCCCAGGTGTCGCGCAGGGTGACCGTGCGGTTGAACACCAGGCGCTCGGCGGTGCTGTCGCGATCGACTACGAAGTAGCCTTGGCGCTCGAACTGGAAGCGCTCGCCGCTCACCGCGGTGGCGAGGCTGGGCTCGAGGCGGCACCCGTCCAACACCTCCAGCGAAGCCGGGTTGAGATCGCTGCCAAAGTCGCCGCCACTCGGCGTCGGATCCTTGAGCAACCGGTCGTACAATCTCACTTCGGCGGCGATCGCGTGGGCGGCCGAGACCCAGTGCAGGGTCGCCTTGACCCGCCGTCCATCGGGCGCCGACCCGCCGCGAGTCGCCGGATCGTAGGTGCAGCGGAGCTCGCTGACCTCGCCGCTCCGATCGTGCTCGACGCCGACGCAGGTGACGAAATACGCCGAGCGCAGCCGCACCTCGCGGCCGGGGGCGAGGCGAAAGAACTTCTTTGGCGGGTCCTCCATGAAGTCCTCGCGTTCGAGATACAGGACCTTGGAGAACGGAACTGTCCGGGTCCCGGCGCTCGGATCCTCGGGGTTGTTGACCGTCTCCATTTCCTCGACCAAGTCGTCCGGATAGTTCTCGATCACCACCCGCAGCGGCCGCAGCACTCCCATGCGTCGCGGCGCTACGCGGTTGAGGTGATCGCGGATCGAGTGCTCGAGTAGCGCGTAGTCGGTGAGCGAGTCGTTCTTGGTCACGCCGATGCGCTCGCAAAAGTCGTGGATCGCCTCGGGAGTGAACCCGCGCCGGCGCAGTCCTTGGAGGGTCGGCATCCGCGGATCGTCCCATCCCGAGACCAAGCCGTCGCGCACCAGCTGGAGCAAACGGCGCTTGCTGAGCACGGTATAGCTGAGGCTGAGCCGCGCGAACTCGATCTGGCGCGGGCG
>JAQBHE010000695.1:0-10163 GCA_032128015.1 Holophagae bacterium | reverse complement strand
GGGCTGGCTCGAGGGCCTGGGGCCGATCTCGCAGGCGTTGGCGGCGACCCTGTTCACCTGGGGCGTGACCGCGCTCGGCGCTGCGCTGGTGTTCCTGGTGAGCGGGGTCGGACGCCGGCTGTTTGCGGCGATGAACGGGTTCGCTGCGGGGGTGATGCTCGCTGCGAGCTATTGGTCGCTGCTCGCGCCGGCGATCGAGCTCTCGGCCGGCGGTCCGGCCCCGGTTTGGTGGCCGGCCGCGTCGGGCTTCGTGGCCGGGGCGCTGTTCGTCGCGGTAGCCGACCGCTTGCTGCCCCACCTGCACCCCGGTCTGCCACGGTCGCAGGCCGAAGGCCCCAAGACCGCCTGGCCGCGGAGCACGCTGTTGGTGCTGGCGATCACCCTTCACAACATCCCGGAGGGGTTGGCAGTCGGGGTCGCGTTCGGTGCGGTCGCTGCGGATCTGCCGTCGGCGACCTTGGCGGCGGCGGTCGCGCTGGCGATCGGGATCGGCCTGCAGAACTTCCCGGAAGGTTTGGCGGTGGCGATGCCACTGCGCGCCGAAGGGCGGTCGCGGTTTGCGAGCTTCTGGTGGGGCCAGCTGTCGGGAGCGGTCGAGCCGATCGCCGGGGTGGCCGGCGCGGCCGCGGTCCTCACGATGCAGCCGGTACTGCCCTATGCGCTCGCGTTCGCTGCCGGCGCGATGGTCTTCGTGGTCGTCGAAGAGCTCATCCCAGAGGCCCACCGCGAAGGCCACGCCGACCTTGCGACCCTGGGGACGGTGGTCGGCTTCGTGGTGATGATGGTGCTCGACGTGGCGTTGGGCTGACGGGTTCGGGGTTGAGGGGCCGTGGCCGTCCGATGCGGGTCGAGCGGATACGCTTGCGCCGACGCGCCAACAGTGGACCCGAAGGAGCCGGCTATGAAGTTGACGATCGAGTTTCCGAGCGTGATCTACCGCGAAGGACCCAGCGGCGTGAGTCGCCTCGCGCGCGCGATCGAGTCGATCGGCTACGACCACATCGACGTCTTCGACCACGTGGTCATGGGCTACCCCGCGGCCGATCGCGCGCCGCCACGCTACCCGGCGCAGATGCCGATCCTAGAAGCGCTGGTGGTGCTGGGATACCTCGCCGCTGCGACCGAGCGGGTCGGCCTTGGTACCGAGGTGTTGGTGTTGCCCCAGCGCGACCCGGTGCTGGTCGCCAAGCAGGTGAGCACGCTCGACACGCTCTCGGGCGGGCGGATTCGGCTCGGGGTCGGGGTGGGCTGGCAGCCGAGCGAGTACGAGGCCCTCGGCGCAGACTTTCGGACCCGCGGTCGAAGGATGGACGAGGCGATCGCCGTGCTGCGCACCTGTTTTGCCGACGAGACGATCGATCTCGCCGGTCCGGCGTACCGAGCACGGGCGGTGGCGATGGAGCCGAAGCCGCCTCAGGGCAGAGCACTGCCGATCTGGGTGGGCGGCACGTCAGAGGCAGCGCTGCGACGGACGGGCGAGCTCGGCGACGGTTGGCTCGCCAATGCGTTTGCCGAACTGGCGACGGCGACCGCGTCGATCGAGCGCGTTCGACGAGCCGCCGAAGAGGCCGGTCGCGATTCGGCGGCGCTCGGGTTTCAGATGATGTTGACCCCGCCGCCACGACCGGGCGACGATGCCGGCCGCTCGTTTTTTGCCGACCTCGACGCGGTGGCTAGACGCGCGGCCGCGGTCCGTGAAGCGGGGTTCGGGTGGGCGTCGATCAACGCCACGATGGTGTTCTTGGCCGGTGCTCGGAGTCTCGAAGCGCTAATCGACGCACTCGGCCGCATCCACGACCGGTTGCGCGTCGAGGTCGGCGTCGCCGGCTGAGACGCCCGTCATTCGCTTGGTCTCATCGCTCTTGTCGCCAGCGCATGACAGACTCCGCGCCAAGGATGACTCCTCCTCGACGTCGGTTCTACGGCTGGCCGCTGGTGGTCGTGGGCTGGTTGCTCTACGGCTTCGGCGTGATGCCGTTCTACAGCTGGGGCTTCTTTCTGCCCGAGATGATCGGGGAGCTGTCGCTGTCGCGTGCCGATGGGGGCTTGGTGTTCGGGGTCGGCACGTTCTGCGGCGGGGTGGTGGCGCCGTTGGTCGGCATCGCGCTCACCCGCTTCGGTCTGCGCCGGGTGATGACCGCCGGTTTCGCGGTGAGTGCGATCGGTTACGCGCTGACCTCGCGCGCGACCAACATGTGGGAGTTGATCGCCGCCTACGGTGTGTTCGCAGCGTCGACCCACGCCTTTGCCACCGTGCTGCCGATCCAGACCCTGGCCTCGACCTGGTTCTTGCGCTACCGCTCGCGGGTGATGGCTGTGCTCCTCACCGCGGGCGGAGTGCTCGCGCCGCTGATCTACGCCTTCGACACCTGGCTCCTGGGATTCGGCACCTGGCGCACCGGCTGGGTCGTGATCGGTGGCGTCAACCTGGTGCTGGCAGTCGCCTCGTACTTGCTGTTGCGCGATTCGCCGGAGTCGGTGGGCCAGCTCCAAGACGGCGCCCGCGATCGCGAGACTCTCGAGTCGTACCGTCCGAAGGGCGAATCGGCCGCGGTCGATCGCTGGACCGCATCGAAGGCGATCCGCACCCCGCAGTTTGCGCTGATGGTGGTGTGCGGCCTCGGCTACGTGTTGCCCTGGTACGTGCTCAACAACCACAGCCGCCTCCATCTCCAGGATCTCGGTTTCGAGATCACCGCGGTGGCGGCGATCCTGTCGTCGATGGCGCTGGTGAGCACGGTCGGTCGGCTGACCGGGGCGCTCGGCGACTTCGTGTCGCCGCCGCGCCTGCTCGCTCTCGCCTTGGTCCTCGAGGCGGTCGGCACCGGGTTGTTCCTGGTCGCCACGACCCCGGCTCGGGCCTACGTGTCGGTGATCTTGGTGGGGTTGGGCTTCGGAATGGCCTACATCAGCCAGGCGACGACCTTCGCGCTGTTCTTTGGGCGTCGCGCGTTCGCGACCACTACCGGGCTCCGTTTCATGATCGGCGCCTTCTTCACCGCCAGCGTGCCGGCGCTTGCCGGCTGGACCTACGACGCTCGGGGCAGCTATGCGATTGCTTTCTTGGGGCTGATGGTGCTGAGTCTCGCGGCCGCGGTGGTGGCGTTCTTCTTGCGCGCCCCCGAGCCGCCGGCCGCTGAAGCCTCGTAGCCCCGACGCCTAATAGCCCTGAACGCGACGACCGCCGGGGGCTGAAGCCGTTACACTCCGGAGTTCACCGTCCGCTGCGACGCGGGCGTCACTCGAGGAGACCGAGGCATGACCGACCGAAGCAAGGCGCTGCTGATCAGCGGCGGACACAAGGGCACCGAGGCCGAGTTCGGCCGTTGTGCCGAGCGCCACGGAATCACCGAGGTGACCCTTTCGTTCGAGGGTCACGTCATGGAGCGCGAGGGCAATGTCGAAGTGCTGAGCGACCCTGAGCTCGAACAGGGCGACGTCAGCATGGCGATCGTCTTCCGGCGCCTGGGCCGTCAGTTCCACCGTGGCCACGGGATCCGGCGGGTGATCCAGTCGATGTTCCACATGGTCAATCGCGGCGATCGCTTGTTCGCGGTCGGTTGGATCCAGCCCGACGGCACGGTCGAGGGCGGCACCGGTTGGGGGGTCGAGCTCGCCAAGTTCTTCAACCGTGGGGTCAGCGTCTTCGACCAGGAACGCGAGAATTGGTTCACGTGGAAGGCCGGCGAGTGGCACGAGGACCAGCCGGTGATTCCCAACAGCCCATTCTCGGCCACCGGTACCCGCAACCTGACCCCGGCGGGACGCGCCGCGATCCAGGCGTTGTTCGAGCGTTGATTCGGAGCCGGTGCGGGGGCACCGGTTTCGGTGAGCCTGATCGAGTCGATCGCGATTCCAACTCCCTGGAGACTCGCCGCCGTATCGCCGCTTGGTCGAGCGAGCGCCTTCCCAGACTCGCCGAGCTTCTCAGTCGTAGATGAGGTTCCGGAAATGGCCCGGTGCGACGATCTCGAATCGAGCTCGGCCGGCGAGCGAGAGGAGGTGGCGATCGCCGCTCACGACGACGTTGGCATTGCCGGTGCCCGCCAGCTCGAGGAACTTCTGATCGTCGGGATCGGTCGAGATTGGCAGTGCCGAGAGTGGCAGTGCGGAAAGTGGCTCAGGCTGGATTCGCACGACCTCCGCGAACGGAAGATAGGCACCAAGAACCGTTTGGACTTCGTCCCGTCCCAGCTCGAACTTCGGATACGAGAGCACGCGAATGAATTCCTCGGAGGTCGCGCGCGAGACAAGTGGCACGAAGTCCCGTTGAGTCCAGCTGTGCCGGATCCAGCTCAGCCTTCCTCGAGCGAAGAGCAGAGCCGAGACGACGACCCCGGTGTCGAGCACAACCCTCACTCTCGGCGGCGCGCCCAATCTAGAGCGGCGGTGACGTCGTCTTCGCCGATCTCGAGCTCGGCGAGTTTGCGCTGTACATTGGCCAGGGCGTCGACCTCCACCGGCCGCAGCACGATGGTGCCACCTTCGCTCGTGACGTCGAAGTAGTCGCAGTCGGGGAAGCGCTCGACGACCTTCTTGGGCAGCGTGATCTGGTTCTTGGATGTCTTCTTGGCGAGCATGATGAGGATCGTACCAGGAATCCTGGATACAAGGATTCCTTTCCGGCGGTGTCCGCTCCGGCTCATAGCGAACCTCCCCAGCGGGAAGGACTCTGGGCTTCGGACTCCTCCGAACGTGGCGACCGGGCCGTCGAGATCGCCCCGGAACTGAGATTTCGTGTCCTCGAAGGTTGGATCAAGGGTTGGGCTCGGCCCCGGCGCGGCGCCTCGCGCCACGGAGGAGTAGTGGCCATAGCAACGAGCCCCGTGGAGCCTGGGCTCGATGCCGTGAACCAGAACCCGCGAGAGAAACTCGACAGGATCGAGGGTTTCCGTCAGCTTGCCGGGGGTGAGGGGCGCTTGCCGGCAATGGACTTCGGGCGCTTGCTCGTCGAAGGTCAGGCGCACTCAGCTGCGGGCGCAGCATGTAGCGAGCGGGCCGCTGGACGGCAAGAGGGTCCTCAGGCACGACGATCACCGCATCGTGGACCGAGAAACCGGTGTTGGCCTGCCCCGACATCAGCCCGTCGATGCGCACCTGGCTGAGCAAGCCCTGGTCTCGCAGCATGGTGATAAACCTCACCGAACATCCGGCGATGAGCCTGGCGACGCCAGAATCTGCGGCCCCGCCGGAAGCTCGCTCAGCCGTTCGCTAGTCTTCCTTGTCCAGGGCGGTTTCGTCGACAGTGCCATGTTTCAGCAGCTCGGCAAATTCCCCTGCTTTGACCGGCTTGCTGAAGTAGAAGCCCTGCATTTCATCGCAGGCGTGCGCCCGTAGGAAGGATTGCTGCGCCTCTGTTTCCACTCCCTCGGCGACCACCGTGAGGCTAAGGCTCCTCGCCCTGGTAATAATGGCCTGGGTGATCGCTCGGTCTTCCGCATTGTTGGTCATGTCTCGGATGAAGGAACGGTCGATTTTCAAAGTGTCGATCGGGAAACGCTTCAGCAGTGAAAGCGAAGAGTAACCCGTTCCGAAGTCGTCGATAGCAATACGCACACCCATTTCCTTGATGCCGGTGAGTATTTGCACTGCCCGCACGGGATCGCTCATGATGACCCCTTCTGTGGTTTCCAGCTCGAGAAGGCCCGGCGCCATGCCGGTTGCCTCAAGGGTCGAGGCGATCATATCCAGTAAATCCGGGTCGATGAACTGCCGCAAAGAGAGGTTGATCGCCATGCACACCGGGGGCAACCCGGCTTCTTGCCACGCCACGTTCTGGGCGCACGCGGTTCGCAGTACCCAGGCGCCAATAGGTACAATCATCCCGCTTGCTTCTGCGACGGGTATGAATTGCGCGGGCGAAACGGCCCCCAATGCGTTGCTGTCCCACCGTAACAGTGCTTCAACGCCGTTGATCCTTTCTGTGGTCAGATCCAGCTTCGCCTGGTAGTGCAGGGAGAACTCATTCTGTGCCAGCGCACGGCTGAGATTCGTTTCCAGCGTTCTCTTTCCAAGTGACTGAGTCGTGATTCGATCCGAATAGAACTGGTAGTTATTCTTGCCCTCTTCCTTGGCGAGATACATCGCAGCGTCAGCGCTCTTGATCAGCGTTTCCGTGTTGTCGCCGTCTCGAGGGAACAGAGCGATACCAATACTTGCTGTAACTCTGCACTCTTGTCCAGATACATCCACGGTTCTTTTTGCTTCGGACAGCAGCTTGCGAGCAACTGTCGAGATGTGTTCCTGGGTCTCGACTTCCTGCGCCAACACAACAAACTCGTCGCCACCGAGTCGCGCTAGGACATCACTGTTGCGTAGGCATGTCTGGAATCGCGCGCTTACCGTCTTGAGCAAGATATCGCCCGCATCGTGTCCAAGAGTGTCGTTGATGATCTTGAATCGATCCAGATCAATAAACATGACAGCAAACCTGCGATCATATCGATTGCCCGAGTCCACCGCCAGCCTCAGCAACTCGCCAAACATTGCTCGGTTTGCGATTCCGGTCAATGCGTCGTGCGTCGCGAGGTAATGGATGCGGTCTTCGGAACGCTTGCGTTCCTCTTCCAGTTCGAGATTGTTCAGGGCGAAGGACACATTCTTGGCCATGTGAACCAGAAGTTTCACATTTTCGTCATCGAAAACGTGTGTCTCTGTGCAATAAAACAGCATGACGCCCAGGCGCTCTTTCCGGTGCATGAGTGGCACCGCTGCCGCGGAGCCTACTCGCAGCTCACGCGCCACGTCGTGCCAATGCTCGGTGCGTGGATCTCGTAGGTAGTTCCGAGTCATGGCGGGCTCGCCGGTACGATATGCGACCCCCGCCAACCCGCGACCCTCTGGCACCGTTTCGTCTACCGACGGGAGGATTGAGAGCAAACGCGAGCCCGCCTCGCCAGCCACTGCTACTAGTTCGGTCGAGTGCGTTTCCGGATCAATCAGTATGATCGATGTTGCAATGAACTTGCCCGCGTCCAATACCGCATTGCAGACCTGCCGGTACAGTTCATCAGGCGAGCGAGCATGCATGATCGCTTCGTTGGTCGCGCTGAGCGAAGCAAGCAGGAGGTTGATTCGCTCGGTGGCTCGCGCCTCACGTACGCGCGAGGTGATGTCGTGCGAGCTGCTGACGATCACCCATCCATCACCTTGTCGCAAGGCGCGTCGACGAACTTCCACTGCGGTACGCAAACCCTCTTTGGTTACACCGATCATCTCCGTGATCGTACCGGCATCTCCCGCCGCGATTACTTCATCGTACATGTGCTCGAGCTGTTCGTGGTCCACCCGCAGGACAGCCTCGGGGCCCAACTTCAGCAACTCTTGCTGGGAGTAGCCCGAGCGTTGTGCTGCTGTCCGATTGGAATAGAGGAAGCGTAGCGAACTGCGATCGACAATGTAGATCATATCGAGAGAGCCGTCGAGGATCGTTCGAAGGCGCTGTAGTTCCTCGTCGAGCGCTTGACGCGGTGTAACATCGATGCCAATCCCGCGATAGCCAAGGAATGTCCGGTCATCGTGGAACACCGGTATGCCACTTACGCTCATGAATCGTCGCGTGCGATCGGCTAGTCGCCGGTACAGCAACAGCTCTCGAAAGGGCTTATGAGCGTTGAGAAGTTCCCGATGTGCCGACCAGCCACCCTGCTCATAAATCTCAACCCCCGTCTCCCAGCGAGTCAGTCCCAGGCAATCAGTTTCCTTCAGTGCCTCGCGGCCATCGGCGTAGTCGCCGATGAGACGTGTAAACCGGAATTCCGCATCTTGCTCCCAGTACCAGTCACAAATCGGTCCAATCAGTTCCTCAGCATCAAGTTGCCGAGGCAAAGAATGCGCCGGGTTTCTAGTCTCTGTGGTCATGACGGGTGCCTCCATTCAGCTAGCTAGAGGATAGGCGTTGATCTTGCGATTGTGCTGATGAGCGGGCGCCATGGCGGCGTACGGTTGCCGAATCTTCGAGAAAAGACGTAACAATGTCTGTTTTGGCTGGCGTGAACGCTTGACCGCCTGGGCTCGCGAGATCACGGGCAGGCGCGTCATCAGACGGCGATCTCGATCTCCCTTGTCGCCACGGTGACTGGCATACCACTCCCCGTCCGCGGCTCGACGCTGGCAGCAGTAGCTTCGCGGATGCTCGAGAGAACCTCGGCCTCTGTGGCCCCCTGCGAAGCACAGCCGGGAATCGCCCGGCACTCGGCGACGATCATGCCCGTCTCATCGCGTTCGATCGTGACTACCAGCCTCATTGGCTCTGCTCCCCCAGCGACGACCGGGCGCTCGGGCACGCTTCGACCTGTTCGCGCGTTCCGCCGGTTCGTCCGATCTTACGTGATCAGAAGCGATTACACCCGTGGTCACACGTCCGCTAGCAGGAGTCCGCAGCGCACAGGTTCCGTTCCCTTTCACGAAGACTGCGAGCGCGAGCCATCTCCCGCCGGCAGGCCCGAGAGGACGGCGGTCATGACCCTCGCTCCGGGAATCCGACTCGGTTCATGGGCGATCACGGCTCCGATCGGCGCGGGCGGCGGCCTCGAAGAGACCCCCACGTCCGGACGCGGCCAAGGAGCGGTCGTGGCGCTGGCGATGGTGCACGTCACACGGAGAAGATCTGGCCGAACGGCTGGGGCACGGCGCGCTTCCGGTCGACGAAGCCATCTCGATCGAGAAGCACCTCGCCGAAGCCAGGCGCTTCGGGATCCTCCGAACGTAGCGCCCGTCTTCGGGCGCGCCGACATTCAGGCGGGCGACGATCGAGCGAGCACCAGCGATCATCCCGCCGCGCCTTGGACCCGAGAGACGGTCCGCGGGGTGCTCGTTCGACACCGTTGGCCGCAGCTCGTGCGTTGGCAACCCCGCGTGTGAGGTCTGTCCTACTCGATGCGCTGGGCCTCGAACACGCCGTCCGGCTGGTAGAATGTCAGCGCCGTCGCTCGACCGGCGCTGTCGATGCTGAAGGCGACGGTAATGCTCGGGATCTCGGCGAGCTGGAAGCGATCGCCGACGCTGGGCTCGAGGGTGTAGGTGGGCTGGCCGGGCAGGCTCACTTGCAGCCGAGTGCCCGAGAGCTCCACCGTGACCGGTTGGCTTGAGAGCTGGTAACGGCCGACCAGTCCGGCGAGGAATGCCGGGTCGGACATCTTCGCCGCCGCCTTCTTGCGGAAGACGATCGGAGCGACCGCTGACTCGAGGGGAATGGCGAGGCGGGCGACGTTGCCGTCGAGATCGCCCTGGAACTGGAACTTGATGTCCTCGAAGGTCGGATCGCCTTCGGTACCGGCGGTATCGGCGCCCGACCAGACGTCGTAGTGCCAGTGCTCGAGCGGAGCTGCGATCTCGTGGTAGGTCACGGCGAGACGATCGCCTTCGCCGCCGATTGTGATCGTGCCGTACCCGGGGTGCTGGTACTCGCCCCGGTAGTCGGCGACCGGGTGCGAAGGTTGGGTGCCCTCGCGCCGGGTGGTCGCCAGCTTGGCTTCGGCGGTCTTCGCCGACTCGCGGGCGACCTTGCGGCGCTCGAGGCCTTCGCCGTTCCAGTCGATCGGCTCGAGGCCGAGGACTCGGTCGGCGGCGTGCTGGGCGAGCACGCTCGGCAGCCCCGAACCGACGTTGGTGAACGAGACCACGCCGACCCGGTCGTCGGGGAACAACGTCACCGAGGTGATGAAGCCGTCGATGCCACCGCCGTGGGCGAGGCGGCGGTGGCCGCGGTAAGTGTCGACCACCCAGCCCATCGCGTAGGCGCCCGAAGAGATATCGGCACGGCTGGGCGGCGCCGGAATCGCCATCTGCGGCGCGTGAAGGTCGGCGAGGGTTGCCGGTCGGATCAGCTGGTGGCCGTCGACCTTGCCGCCGTCGAGGTGGAAGCGTAGCCAGCGGCTCATCTCCGAGACGCTCGAGTTGATCGAGCCGGCCGGGCCGATCAGGCTGATGTCGCGAAACGGGATTCGCTCGAGTTTGCCGTCATCGGTCTCGCGGTGCGGCTGCGCGAAATCCGGGTCTTTCTGCGAGTCATGGACGTCGAAGGTGGTGCGGGTCATCCCCAGCGGTGCGAGGATGCGCTCGCGAACCACTTCCTCCCAGGTCTTGCCGGTTAGCCGCTCGGCGAGGTAGCCGGCAGTGAGGAACATCAGGTTGTTGTACTGGTAGCGCTGGCGCAGGCTGGC
>JAQBHE010000694.1:0-5511 GCA_032128015.1 Holophagae bacterium | reverse complement strand
CCTCGTTCGGGCGCAGTCGGGCCGACGGCGTACGAGCTCGTTCGTCGGCCGCCCAAGCTCGGCCGCTACCAGGAACGGAACATACACCTGGCACCTTTCCAAACGGCCGAGCCGCTCGGCCGCTACCCCCAGAACCCGGAGGAACCCGAGGCGGGATCGGTCTCGGCGAGCCTTAACCGCAGGGACGCATGTGCGCGAGGAAGCGGGTGATCACTTCCTGGTCTGCATTCGTGCCCGTCAGATCGGGGGCGGTCCCCGCAACCGCTTCCGACGCCGCGGCCGCTTCCACCGCCGCCTCGACCGCCGGCTCCGGACCGAACCAGATCCCCATGCGCATCCGCCGGTCCTGCGGACAGTCGATCAAGATCAGGGTGGTGATCCCTTCGCTCCGCGAGCCCATGACGTCGACATCGCCGCGGTGCGCGACCCACAACACCTCGGCGTCCGGGCGCTCGACCTTGCCGTTCGCGAGCCGTTCACCGATGTCGAGGTTGATGCGCTGCCGGCGCAGCACGTCTGGGCTTTCGGTACGACCCGCGAAGAAGTCCCGCAGCTCTTTCTGCTGCCGGCCGAGACTGATCATCGCGATGTAGATGAAGCCGCGCTTGTCGAAACCCTGGGGCTCGCCGTCGTCCTTGACCGGCAGGTCGCTCAAGATCGCCATATCCATCAGGAAGGGGATGCTGAGCCCGATCATCGGGTAGTAGCCGTCGGGGACGGCGTCGGTGCCGAGAACCCCGAGCACCTTCTCGGTGCGGCTCTCGGGGTCGGTCATGTCGTGCCTGATCTCGCGTGCCTTGCGGGCTCCGAGGAATCCCAGTGCGACCAGTGCGGCCACCCCCACCAGGACCGCGATCCCACAGCCGCAACCGACCCAGACCCAGGGTGACGTGCCTTGGCGTTCGCTCACGATGAATCCCCCTCAGCTCGCTCTACGGATCTGCGGCCACGGTTGTTCCGAGGTTCCTCTCTCGAGGGCGGGCGGCCGAAACTCTATCCGTCGCTGCTACGATTCTCTGGATGGACACCGAGACCAGCATCCGCGCCAAGCTCGAAGCGGGATTCGAGCCGGAGCACCTGGCGGTGATCAACGAGAGCTCGATGCACAACGTGCCCAAGGGCTCGCAGACCCACTTTCGAGTGGTGGTGGTCGCCGCGGAGTTCGAGAGCAAGCCCCGGCTCATGCGTCACCGCCGAGTCCACCGCCTGCTCGCCGACGAGCTGCGCGCCGGCGTCCACGCTCTCGCAATCGACGCGCTCACCCCGAGTGAGTGGGAAGAGCGCGGTCGCGCCGCTTCGGTGTCGCCGAAGTGTCGCGGCGGCTTGATTCCCAAGAGTGCTCAGTAGGCGCCTGGTCGCGCTGCCGCTAGAAGTCTTGAACCCCAGAACTTGATCTAGCAGGTCAAGTTCTCGATGGCGGGGTTCGAGACTCTCAACGGGCTCCCAGGAGCCGTCTCGCTGGGGAGGGCGAACGCCCGGAGCCCGCTAGCTCTCGATCACCGCGTCCAGAGCCTCGCCCACCTGGCTCACGGTGTAGGGCTTGGGAATCACGCCGACGAATCCGTGGAGCTTGTGCTCGGCGAGGGCGTTGCTCGACGAGTAGCCCGAGGACACTAGGAGCGGCAGCGAAGCATCGAGGGAATGGAGCCGCTGCGCCGTTTCGACGCCTCCCATGCCCCCGCGGACGGTGAGGTCCAAGATCGCCGCCACGAACCTCAGGCCCGCCGCCCGTTCCACCTCGAATGCGGCGATCGCTTCGGCGCCGTCGCCGGTCGCCACAACCTCGAACCCGAGCCGCGCCAAGACACGCGCGAGGACCGTCCGCACCGCCTTCTCGTCGTCCATGATCAGGACGCGACCGCTCCTCCGCCCCTCACTCCTCGCCGACGAGGAGGTCGCCGGCGGCGGCTGGTCGCTGGCCGGTAGATAGACGCCGAACGTCGACCCGACCCCGAGCCGCGTTCGCACCTCGATGTGCCCGCGATGGGCCTTCACCACGAAATGGGCGATAGCAAGGCCGAGGCCACTGCCCGACCCCTTGGTCGAGAAGTACGGATCGAAGATCCGCGGCAGTACCGCATCCGGAATACCGCCACCGTGGTCTTCGACCTCGACCAGCACGTAGCGGCCGGCGGCGAGAATCGGATGCCCAGCGATGTCGACGTTGCGCGTGCAGACCTCGACCGTTCCTCCTTCGGGCATCGCCTGCACCGCGTTGACCAGTAAGTTGCGGAGCACCTGGCTGATCTGTCCGGCATCCATCGCCACCGGCCAAAGCTGCTCGAGCTCATCGAGGCGGCACCGAATGTTCGCGCCGGCAGCACCAAGCTCGATCGCTTGCCGGACCACCAGGCTGAGTGAGCCGGCCTGCCGGATCGGCGAACCGCCCTTGGCAAATGCCAGCAGCTGGTCGGCGAGCTGGGTTGACTGGGCACACGCCTGCTCGGCGCTGCGCAACAGCGGCTCCGCGGCTGTCGGCTCCCCGCGGGCTAGCGAGATGTTGCCGAGGATGACGGTCAAGAGATTCTTGAAGTCGTGGGCGATGCCTCCGGCGAGGACCCCGACCGATTCGAGCTGCTGGGCTCGCTGCCGGTGCTCTTCGGTAGCCCTCACGGCGGCCTCCGCGACCCGCGCCTCGGTGACATCACTGGCGGTCATCAAGAGACCACCGATTCCCGGCCGGTCGACGAGGTTGGTGCCGACGACCGACATGGTGCGCCAGCTACCGTCATGGTGCCGGCAACGCACCTCGACAGCCACCCGCGGGGCGCCGCGGAGTAGCTGCTGGACTGCTTCCATTCCTTGGGAAACGTCGTCGGGGTGCACCCAATGATCACGCCGGTATGCGCGAATCTCCTCCGAGGAATAACCGAGCACCCGCTCGACCGAAGGACTGACGAACGATAGGGCGCCCTTGGCGTCGAGCACCGCCACGATGTCGAGACTGTTATCGACGATCGCGCGTAGCCGCTCCTCGCTTTCCCCAAGCGCGTGCTCGGCTTGATCGCGGGCCCGGCGGTAGGTGACACCGATCCAAGTGCCGACCATCAGGAGAAAGAGCACGCTGATCAACTCGCCGGCGTCCTGGATCTTTTCCACCTCGCCGGCGCCGTATGAGCTGCGCTGGAACCAGAAGAGAAAGCCGATCTGAAAACAGGCGGCGGCACACCAATAGAGCGCGTTGCGCGCATCCTTGCGAAACAGCGCCACGCCGAGCGGGATGGCCATGTTCCACGCATGCACCGCCGGGTAGAAGCCGCCCAGCATCAGACCAAAGATGAACAGGAAGGCGTACGCGTTCGCCGCCAGCACCGAGCTCGCAATCCGGAGCGATCCAGTGATCCGCAGAGCCAGCGGGACCAGCGCGCTCACCGTCGCCGCCGCCCCCAACAGGATCCCTTGGCCCGGCCGCTCGAGAAGCAGCCCGCGGCGAACGGCGAAGAAGGTCAGTACCGCCGCGGAGGACGCGCAGGCGCTCACCAGAAGGAAGGCCTGTGCGCGATCCGCCGGCGGCAACGCGGCGATCAACCGCGGTCCGAAAATCCAACGCAGCCAAGCGTCCAAGTCCACCTCCGCCCATGGGCCTTCTTCGGCTCCACCAAGCTCACCTCAGGGCCGACTGATAGCGACAGCTATCGGATTCTTACAGGAATCGACTCAGGGCGCCCTGTAGGCGGCGAGATATCGCTCTACCGATCGCTCCAGGATCGGCAGCGGCACCGATCCGCCTCTCAGCACCACGTCGTGGAACTCGCGGACGTCGAAGCGCTCGCCGAGCTCTCGTTCGGCGCGCTGGCGCAACTCCCGAAGCTTCATCTCGCCGCTCTTGTAGGCGAGCGCCTGGCCGGGCCAGGAGATGTAGCGGTCTATCTCGGTGCGGACCTCGAGCAGCGACAACGCGGTGTTGTCGGCCAGGTACATGAGAGCCTGGTCGCGGGTCCAGCCCTTGGCGTGCATGCCGGTATCGACCACCAGCCGACACGCGCGCCACATCTCGTAGGTCAGGCGTCCGAAGTTGCTGTAGGGGTCCTTGTAGAGGCCCATCTCGATTCCAAGCCATTCCGCGTACAGGCCCCAGCCCTCGCCGAAGGCCGAGATGTAGTCGTAGCGACGGAACGGTGGCTGCTGGGCTTGCTCCTTGGCGAGTGAGCCCTGGAGGTGGTGGCCGGGCACTGCCTCGTGGAGGGCGAGCGAAGTCAGGGCATAGAGCGGACGCTGGTCGAGGTGAGTCAGATTCACCCAGAAGTACCCCGGCTCGGTGCTGCCTTCGGGGGCGTCGACGTAGCGACCGGCGGTGTACTTCGGGGCAATGTGCGCGGGCACCGGCGCCACCCCATACGGCAGTCGCGGCAAGGTCTTGAACAGCGACGGCAGCTTGGCGTCGGCCTGCTTCGCGATGTACGACGCCTCTTTGAGCAGCTGTTCGCCGGTCTTCGGGTAGAACCGCGGATCGCGGCGCAAGAAGGCGACGAACTCGGCGAAACGACCGCCATAGCCGACCTGTTCGAGGATCTGCTCCATCTCGGCGCGAATCCGCGCCACTTCGGCGAGACCGATTGCGTGCACCCGCTCGGCGTCGGTGTCGAGGGTAGTGAAGAACTTCACCCGCTGGTCGTAGTAGGACCTGCCGTCGGGTAGCGCCTCGGCGGCGATGGTGTCGCGGCAACCCGGGATGTACTCGCCGGTCATGAACGTGAGGAAATCGCGGTAGCCGGGCACGATCGCCTCGACGATCGCCGCCTTCCCTGCGGCCCGCAGGCGCTCGTGCTCGCTCTCCGGCACGCCGACCGGGAAGCTCTCGAACGGCGACCAGAAGACGCTGTCCTCGGCGCGCTCGACGACATGGGGCTCGATCGTCGCTTCATAGCCCACCAGCACCACCTTCGGGATCGTCATCCCTCGACCGAGACCAGTGCGCATGTTGGCGATCTGTTCGCCGACGTAGCGCGGCCACGCGCGCAGTCGCGCGATGTACGCGTCATACTGCTCGACGCTGCGCAGCGACACCCGCGACGGCAGCTGGGCGAAATCCATATGGAAGCCAGAGTCGGCGTTGAGCGGCAGCTGCCACTCCCCGAAGCCGTAGAGCGCGATTCGGTCGCGCAGCTGGTTGGCGAAGATCTCGGCGTTGATGCGGTCTTCTTCGTCGAGCCTCAGCAGATCGATCTCGTCGAGCGCCGCGAGCGACTCGCGGTCGAAGTCGGCCCGGCGCTCGAGGTCCGCGGGGGTCATCGCGGGCAGGCGGTCGAGGTTGCGCAGGTCGCCGACCGAGGTCGCAAGCAGCGGGTCTTCGTCGAGGCGGAACTGCCAGTTGCGATCGAAGAGTTGGTAGAGCCGGTCGCGCTCGGGGTTGGCCGCGTCACCGACGTTGGCGGCGTTGCCGGTGCAGCTGACCGCCAGGACGACGAGCAACGGCAGGCAGCAGATCGAGAAAAACAAACAGCGCGTTCGATTCATGACCGTTACCTCGATGGAGAGTTCCCCTCTGAACGTAGCGGCCGAGCTTGGGCG
>JAQBHE010000693.1:0-5718 GCA_032128015.1 Holophagae bacterium | reverse complement strand
GGCTGACCAAGGTCGAAGCGACCAAGGTGGCGCAGATGGCGAACGACGGCTTTGCGCGCGCGCTCTATCCGGCGCACACTCCGGGCGACGGCGACATCGTCTTCGTGCTCGCCACCGGCAGCCACGACGGCGAAGTCGATCTCACGGTCCTCGGCGCCCTGGCCGCCGATGTCGTCGCCGAGGCGATCGTCCGCTCGGCTCGTGCGGCCACCGGTGTGCTGGGAATCCCGGCGCTCTCGGATCTCCGAAAGCCCAAAATCCCCGAGCGTTAGCGAATCGAGATGATGAGCGACGACAAGGGCGACAGAAGCGACTGCGGTCTGCGACTCGACGGCAAGGTGGTCGCGGTGATCGGTGCCGGCGGCGGCATCGGCCGGGCGGTGGCGATCGGCTGCGCGGCCGTCGGCGCTGCGACGGTCTGCCTGGACCTGGATGGGGGAGCCGCGGCCGCGACCGCTGCCACAATCGGCAAGAGCGCCACCAGCGCCGCGCTCGATGTGCGCGAATCGCGCGGAGTGGAGGAGTGCTTGGTCGCGGTCGCCGCCGCTCACGGGGCGCTGGACGGTGTGGTATCGACCCCTGGGGTCAACGTCCGCAAGCCACTCCTCGACTACACCGCGGAAGAGTTCGAGCGGGTGATCGACCTCAACCTGCGAGGCAGCCTCCACGTTCTCCAGTCCGCCGGACGTCTGATGCGAGCGCAGAGGCGGGGCTCGATCGTCCTGTTCTCGTCGATCCGGTCGCAGGTGATCGAGCCCGGGCAGGGGGTCTACGCCGCGACCAAGGCCGGCATCGTCCAGTTGGTGCGCACCCTCGCCGCCGAGCTCGGGGGATTCGGAGTGCGAGTGAACGCGGTGGCGCCGGGTGTGGTGGAGACGCCGCTCACCCAGCCGATCCAGTCGAACCCGGACTGGCACCGCGCCTACGCGGCCAAGAGCGTGCTCGGTCGCTGGGCACAGCCCGAGGAGATGGCGGGGCCGACGGTGTTCCTGCTCAGCGACGCCGCGAGCTACGTCACCGGCAGCGTGCTCTTCGTTGACGGCGGCTGGACCGCCGCCGACGGCCGTTTCGTGCCGCCCGGGATGACGCTCGGTCCGGGACCCGGATCCGGGGGCGGCGAGTGAGCGAGTTGACGGTCGCCCGCGTCGGCGTGGTCACGGTCTCGGATCGCGCGAGCCGCGGCGAGTATCGAGACCTCGGTGGGCCGGCAATTGCCGAGTATCTGGGAGAGGTGCTCGCGTCGCCGTTCGCGGTCGAGGCGCGGCTGGTCGCCGACGAGCAGACGCTGATCGCAGCCGCGCTGATCGAGCTGTGCGACGCGGTCGGCTGCTGTTTGGTGATCACCACCGGCGGTACCGGACCGGCGGCGCGCGACGTGACGCCGGAAGCGACCGAGTCGGTGGTCGAGAAGTCGATGCCGGGATTTGGCGAGCTGATGCGTAAGGTGTCGCTCGAGAAAGTGCCCACAGCGATCCTGTCGCGACAGACCGCGGGCATCCGCGGCGGGTCGCTGATCGTCAACCTTCCGGGTCAGCCACGAGCGATCCGTGAGTGCCTCGAGGCGGTGTTCCCGGCGATTCCCTACTGCGTCGATCTGATCGGCGGGCCGCGCCTCGAGACCCGGGAAGAGCGCCTGGTCGCCTACCGTCCCAAGGGGCGGTGACCCTCATGAGGCAGTGACCCCCATGAGGCGGTGACCCCCCATGAGGCGGTGACCGCGATCACGGCTGTGCTACCGTCCTGACCCTTCCGTTCCCGATGCGGGCGACTCGCTTCGGCGTCGTCTCGCTCACCATCGTCCCGATCGTTCCAACCGAGGACTCTCATGTCGAAACCCGTTCGCGTTGCAGTCACCGGCGCCGCCGGTCAGATCGGATACTCACTGATCTTCCGGATCGCTGCCGGCGAGATGCTCGGCCTCGACCAACCGGTGAGCCTTCACCTGCTCGAGATCACCCCGGCGATGGACGCGCTGCGCGGAGTGGTGATGGAGCTCCGTGACTGCGCCTACCCGCTGCTCCAAGAAGTGATCGCCACCGATCGCCCCGACGAGGCGTTCTCGGAGGTCGACGTTGCGATGCTGGTCGGCGCTCGCCCCCGCGGTCCGGGGATGGAGCGAAAGGACCTGCTGCAGGCGAACGCCGCGATCTTCTCGGTGCAGGGTCGAGCGCTCGACCAGCACGCGAATCGCGAGGTGCGGGTGCTGGTGGTCGGCAACCCGGCGAACACCAATGCCTTGATCGCGAGCGCCAACGCCCCCAGCCTCGACCGCAGCCAGTTCACCGCGATGACCCGACTCGATCACAACCGCGCCAAGAGCCAGCTCGCCGAGAAGACCGGTCGCCACACCACCGAGGTGAGGCGGATGATCATCTGGGGCAACCACTCGGCGACCCAGGTGCCCGATCTCGCGCACTGCCTAGTCGCGGGTCAGCCGGCGAGCGAGCTGGTTGGCGAGGCGTGGACCCGCGGGACCTTCATCCCGACGGTCCAGCAGCGCGGCGCCGCGATCATCAAGGCACGCGGCGCGTCGTCCGCGGCGTCGGCCGGCGCGGCGGCGATGAACCACGTCCGCGACTGGCTGCTCGGCACTCCGGACGGCGACTGGGTATCGATGGCGATCCCGTCGGACGGCAGCTACGGGGTCAAGGAAGGAGTCATCTACTCCTACCCGGTGTCCTGCGGCGGCGGCAGGATCCAGATCGTCCAGGATCTGGCGATCGACGACTTCACCCGCGAGCGGATGGCGGCCACCGAAGCCGAGCTCTTCGAAGAACGAGCGGGTGTCGCGGAGTTGCTACCCGGCTAGCGGCCTCGTCGCTTTGCCGGCCGGATGAGACCGGCACCACCGTCCCCTCTGAGGGTAGCGCCCGTCCTCGGGCGCGCCGACACTTGGGCGGCCGACGGGCGAGCGACATGACTGGCGATCCGACCGCGCCCGAACGAGAAGACACGCCCAGCACCCGCACGACGTCACACCTGTTCGCAGCACTGGCGTACGCACAAACAGCCTCTCAGTCGGCCGCCCAAGCTCGGCCGCTACCCCCAGAAAAGACGCGGAGCGTAGCTACTAATAGCAACGAGCTGGCTGGGAGGCGAAGCCTGCTACAGAACGTCTCGGAGCTTCATCCCGTGATCGCGCAGGAAGGCGGTCAGACCCTTCTTGTCGATGGTGCGCATGGCGCGGGTCGACACTCGCAGCCGCACCGTGCGATTGAGCTCTGGGACCCAGATCCGTTTGCGCTGGACGTTGGGGTGCTGCCAGCGGTTGGTTACGTTGTGGGCGTGCGAGACATTGTGACCGCTGAGCGAGCGCTTGCCCGTGATCTGGCACTTCGACATGGTGTGGCTCCGAAGGGTATGTGCTTGAAGGTTCTGGGGTTGGACCCGATTCGACGGGTCGACGCCGGTGCTGCGCAATCGGCTAGATCGACGGCCAGAGCGCCGGAGTATAGCCCAAGCTAGGCAGCGGACCCAGGGTCGCGGCTTTCTTGGCCGCCGCCGACCCGGGCGACCACGAGCGTAACGGCGAAACCGACCGCGATCAGGGCCACCGCCGCCGCGGCCTGCGCCGCGCTCGGCGGGAAACGCTCGGTCGGGAAGTCCTCGGAGTCGAAGGTCGAGCGGTTCTCGGCGGTGACCAACTGGCCCTTGATGATCGTCGTCCCGAGCGTCGGCTCGACCGGGCGCTGGAACGGCCATAGGCCGAGCACCGCCCCCAGGAGCAGCCCGAGCAGGAAACCGAGGGTCTGTTTCTCGAAGCGCGCCAGGAAGAAGCGCAGCAGGTTGCTGACCAGGCCGATGCCCAGCAACACGCCGATCCCGACCGGCAACAGAACGTGGAGCGAAGGATCGAAGGCACCCCTGAGATCGCCCGCGACCACCGCGTCCTTGGCACGGTCGATCGCCGCCAGGATCGGCACGTACTGGCCGAGCACCAAGAGCAGGTAGCCGCCGCTGACCCCCGGCAGGATCATGGCGCTGGCGCCGGCGAGGCCGGCGACCAGCAGTACCAGCCAGTTCGAACCGCCGATCGCTGCCTCCGCCGGGCGCGCCTGGGCGATCCCGATCGCCGCCATGCCGACCAGCCCGACCGCAGCCCCCCAAAACACCCGAGAGCTTGCGGGTCGAGCCAGGCGCCACACCAGCGGCAGACCGCCGAGGGTGAGTCCGATGAACAGGCTGTACATGACCCAGCGATGATCGACCACCAGGTCTTTGAGCAACCCGGCGCCAAGCGCGATCGCCACCGCCGCGGAGCCGCCGACCAGTAGCAGCACGATCAGAGGGCGAGGGCGAAAGCGGAGACGGGTGAGGTCCGAGACCGCGCCGATGAAGTCGGGGTAGATGCCGGCGGCGAGCAGCATGGTGCCGCCACTGATCCCGGGCACCAGGTTGGCGAGTCCCATCAGGGTGCCGCCGAGAATGCCGCGGGCGACCGGCGGCGAGCCGGGATCGATGGGGGTGAGCCGGTCGGCGGGATGTGTCATGTGCGGCGGATCCTTGCCGAGGATCCCTCCACTCGCAAGCGGACTGGGAGGCTCGTCGATAGAATCGACGCTCGTTCGCCCGTTTCGCCCGCCTTCTCACTTCCCGGAGAGCCTCGATGACCAGTTCTCGATCCTTCGTGATTCCTACTGCCATCGCTGGCAGCTTCGCAGTCCTCGGCTGCGCCTCTGCGCCCGAGCCGCCGTCGCGTCCGACCTCGGTCTACGATGCCGCGACGTTCTACGATTCGACCGCGGTCTTCGGCGGCTCGTTCTCGGCGGACGAGAGCAAGGTCCTGATCACCAGCGACCAGAGCGGCACCTTCAACGTCTACGCCCAGCCGGTGGCCGGCGGCGAGCCCGAACCGTTGACCCAGTCGACCACCGATTCGCTCTTCGCGGTCAGCTACTTTCCGGCGGACGACCGCTTCCTCTACAACGGCGACAGCGGCGGTGACGAGCTCGATCACTTGTTCGTGCGCGAGCTCGACGGCTCGGTGGTCGACCTCACCCCCGGCGCCGCGCTCAAGGCCTCGTTCGAGGGTTGGAGCGGCGATCGCCGTTCGTTCTACGTCACCACCAACGAGCGCGACCGCCGGTTCTTCGATCTCTACCGCTACGCCACCGACGGCTACCAACGTCAGCTGATCTACCAGAACCACGGCTTCTTCATCGGCGACATCAGCCGTGACGGCCGCTGGCTCGCGCTCGGTCGCGTGGTCAGCAACGCCGATGGCGACGTCTTGTTGGTCGACCTCGAAGGCGGTCCGGCAGCGGCGCCGGTCCAAGTGACGCCAGACGAGGGAGTGATCTCTCACGGCGTCGTCGGCTTTACCCCCGACTCGACCCAGCTCTACTACTCGACCGATGGCATCGGCGAGTTCGACCAGGTGTGGTCGTATACGCTTTCGACTGGCGAGCGCCAGCCGGTGGTGGCGGCCGACTGGGACGTGCAATACGTCCGTTTCTCCGAGAATGGCCGCTACCGGGTCACCGCGGTCAACGCCGACGCCCAGACCAAGATCACGATCCTCGACACCCGCAGCGGCGCCGAGATCGCGCCGCCGTCGGCGGTTGCCGGCGACCTCGGTTCGGTGCGATTCGCGCGCAGCGAGACTCGGATGCTGTTCTCGCTCGACAGCGATACCTCGCCCTCGAATCTCTTCGTCTGGGATCTCGAAGCCTCGCCGCCTGCCGAACCGCGTCAGCTCACCCGCTCCTTGACCGCTGC
>JAQBHE010000692.1:0-8258 GCA_032128015.1 Holophagae bacterium | reverse complement strand
CGGAATCGGCCCCTGGATCGACCACCAGATGGCGCTGCCGCCGACCTACCACCAGCCGATCGTCGAGGAGCACCTGCTCGAGGTCGAGACGTCGCGCGCCGGCGCCGGACCGCGCGATCAACAGGCTCGCCGCCCGCTCGCGCAATCGGTCAACGATCTGACGGTGCTGAGCCGTCGTTTCGCCTGGTGGCAGACGGCGATGACCGCGCCCGACCAACTGCGCCAGCGGGTGGCCTTCGCGCTCAGCGAGATCTTCGTGGTCTCCGACCACGCCGCCGAGTTGTTCCAGCAGCCGCGCGGCCTAGCCAGCTACTACGACACCCTGGTGCGCCACGCCCTCGGCAACTACCGCGATCTGCTCCGCGAAGTGACGCTGCACCCGGTGATGGGGACCTACCTCAGCCACCTCAACAACGCCAAGTCGAACCCCGAGACCGGCACCTTTCCGGACGAGAACTACTCCCGCGAGTCGATGCAGCTGTTCTCGATCGGTCTCTGGGAACTGTTGGCCGACGGCCGCGCGCGCCTCGACCCACAAAGCCAGCAGATCCCGACCTACACCAACCTCGAGATCACCGAGCTCTCCAAGGTGTTCACCGGGCTCGGTCCCGGCGGGCTGCGGACGGCGTTCGGCCGGCGCGCCGACCTGACCATCCCGATGCGGATGTACGAAGAACAACACGAGCCGGGCACCAAGACACTGCTCAACGGTTTCGTGGTGCCCGCCGACCAGACCGGGATGCAAGACGTCGAAGACGCGATCGACAACTTGTTCCACCACCCCAACGTCGGTCCGTTCATTGGCCGGCGATTGATCCAACGCTTGGTGACCGCCAATCCGTCGCCCGAGTACCTGGGCCGGATCAGCGCAGTGTTCGACGACAACGGTCTCGGAATTCGCGGTGACCTCGGCGCGATGGTGCGCGCGATCCTGCTCGACCACGAAGCACGCGAGCGTTCGGGTGACCTCGGCGCCGGACACCTCCAAGAACCCTGGCTGCGCTACGTGGCACTGCTCCGCGCGTTCTCGGCGCAAAGCGCCACCGGGAAGTTCCTCAACGTCGGAGTAGCCGCCGAGGAAGCGCTCCAGCAGCACCCGGTGTCGGCACCCAGCGTCTTCAACTTCTTCTCGCCCGACTACCGCCCGAACGGACCGCTCACCGTCGCCGGTCTCGCGGCTCCCGAGTTCCAGATCACCACGACATCGACCGTGATCTCGATGGCCAATTTCCTCGACGAGGTCGTGCTCCGAGGCAACGTGGCGCAGCTTCCGCAGCGCGGTTTGCTGTGTCTCGAGCGACTCGATGTATGCGTGGCGGCGGCACGCTGTCCCGACAACGCGTGCCGTCAACAGCTGTTCCGCGACCTGCAGCGCAGCCCGGCCCTGCAGGCGATCCAGCGCTACCAGCTCCGGTTCGATCTGAGCCGGGAGCTCGCGCTCGCCAACGACCCGCAGAAGCTGGTCGACCGCCTGGCGCTCCTGCTCGGCGGCGGCTCGATCTCCATGGAAGCACGCGCCGCGATCGTGACCGCGATCGCGGGCATCGACCAGCTCGAGCCGCGAGTGCGCCTCGGCATCTACCTGACCGCGCTGGCGCCCGAAGGCGCCATCGTCGATTGACTCCACGACTGATTCCACGACTCGGTAGGGAGCGAGACCTCATGGCCAATGACCCATCCTTCTTGTCCACCGACCGCAGCCGGCGACGTTTTCTGATCGACCTCGGCTGTGCGAGCCTCGGCTCGACCACCCTGTTCTCGTCGCTGGTGCACCTCGGCGCCGTGTCGTCGGCGTCGGCGCAAACCGGCGACGACTACCGAGCCCTGGTCTGCATCCTGCTCGCCGGGGGCAACGACTCGTTCAACCTGCTGGTGCCCGCGGACAGCGGGTACTCCGAGTACGCGGCGATTCGCGGCACCCTGGCGCTCTCCCAATCGGCACTGCTACCGCTCGCCAACTCGGGCGTTCCCGGGCGAGCGTTCGGCGTCCACCCTGGAGTCCCCGAGCTGCGCTCGCTCTACGATCAGGGTCATCTCGCGTTCGTCGCCAACGTCGGCACCCTGGTCGAGCCGGTCACCCAGGCCCAGGTTCAGACCGGCACCGGCAAGCTGCCGCTCGGTCTATTCTCCCATGCCGACCAGATCGCCCAATGGCAGACCGCGCTTCCCGACCGGCGCTCGGCGACCGGCTGGGGCGGACGTCTCGCCGACGTCTTGGGCGGCCTCAACTCCAACTCTCAGGTCTCGATGAACATCTCGGTCGCCGGTTCGAACCTGTTCCAGAACGGCGTCGACACGGTCGAGTTCGCGGTCTCGCCCTCCGGAGGAGCGACTTCGATTCGCGGCTATGACGGCCCTGGGGTCTTCGATCAACTGCGCACCACCGGCATCGACAGCCTGATGAACCAGAGTTACAAGAACCTCTTCGAGCAGGTCTACGCCGATCGGGTCAGCGGCTCGATTGAAAGCAACATCTTCTTCGGCGAAGCGCTCGAAGCGGTCGCGCCGCTGGCGACGGTCTTCGGCACCGCGCCGCTGGCGCGGAGCCTGGCGATGGTCGCACGCACCATCTCGGCGCGCGCCGCGCTCGGGATGAAGCGCCAGACCTTCTTCGTGCTCCTCGGCGGCTGGGACCACCACGACGACACCCTAGTCAACCAGCAGGCGATGCTGCCGCAGGTGAGCTCGGCGCTGCGCGAGTTCTGGGAGGCGACGGTGGAGATGGGGATCTCCGACCGGGTCACCACGTTCACGATCTCGGACTTCGGCCGTACCCTGACCTCGAACGGCGACGGCTCGGACCACGCCTGGGGGGGCAACCAGATGGTTCTCGGCGGCGCGGTCTCGGGGGGGCGGATCTACGGCGAGTATCCGAGCCTGTACTCGAACAACCCGCTCGACGTCGGCCGCGGCCGATTGATCCCGACCACCTCGGTGGACGAGTACTTCGCCGAGATGGCCCTGTGGCTCGGGGTCGACCGCTCAGCGCTCGACCTGGTGCTGCCCAACCTCGATCGGTTCTACGACGCGACCTCGCCAGCGGCGCCGCTCGGGTTCCTGGGCGACCCGGCCACCTAGCGGATCTCCAGGAGGGGCGGGCGGTATCCCTCACCCCAAGCAACGCAAGCCAATAGGGCTCGTATACTGCTGGCCGCCGGCCCGTGCTCCAGCTCTCGCTCAACGGCCAGTCGCCCAGCCACTTCTACCGCTTGGCCAGCGAGGTGGTCGGCGTCGATCGCGAGATCGCTGAGCTCGAGCCGCTGCGGGTCTCCGCCCCCGTCGAGTCGCCGACGTCGGACGAGCGGCGGCCGCATGCGAGCGCCGACACCGAGACCCTGTTCGCGGATCGGGGTTGGATCGCCGGCGCTGATCGGCACCTGGTTCTCGAACGCACGGCAGAGGGCTACCGGATCGAGGTCGACGGAGTGGGCCGATTCCTGGTAGCCGGCGACGGCCGTCGGGTCGAGCGGCTGCGAACCGCCTCGGACCCGCCGGATCCAGAGGGCCTGGTCGCAACGGTCCTGGGCCCGGTGCTGATCCTCGCTCTCGCGCTTCGAGGCCTTTTCTGCCTCCACGCCTCGGCCATCGCGGCCAGCGATCGGGCGCTCGCATTCGTCGGCGAGTCGGGCGCCGGCAAGTCCACGCTCGGCGCACATATGACCGCCCGTAGCGGCTCCCGGTCCCAGGTCTTGGACCTGGTCGCCGACGACGCGGCGCCGGTGTCCATCGGTGAAGCCGGCGCGATCGTCTGGTCGTCGTTTCCTCAGCTCAAGCTCGCGGCCGATGAACAGCCCGGCACCCGCATGTCGGAGCGCCTGGCGCTGCAGGCGATCTGGGTGGTCGATCCGGTAGGTCCTGATGACCCGCGAGGCCCGAGGGTCGAGCCGCTCGAGGGCGCCGCCGCGATCCTGGCGCTTGCCCGGCACACCATCGGCGCTCGCCTGTTCGCCGGCGACCTGCTCAGCCGCCACCTCGACCACTGCTCGCAAATCGCGCGCATCGTTCCGGTTTCGCGCCTTGTCTACCCCCAGCGAAGGAACATCATGGACGAGCTCGCGGATCTGGTCGCAGCAGCCCTGGATTGAAACCCGGACACGCGCGCCGCAGTTGCGCTAGCCTCCCACCCGGCACAGCCCACTCCGATTGAGCCTCGCCCGCCGAAGCCTTCGCGATGAGCCCCTTCGCCATCTCCTTCGTCGCGGTCTCCGCGGTCACGCCGTCGCTGCTCCTGCTGCTCTACTTCCATCGCCGCGATGTCTACCGCGAGCCGCCCCGGGTGGTCTGGACGACCTTCGGGCTGGGCGCTGCGATCACCGTGCCGGCGATCGCCTTAGCGGTCCCTGGCGACCTGCTCGCGAACCGCCTCACCGATCCCGCGCTCCACGGCCTGGTCTCGGCGTTCCTCGCGGCTGCGATCCCCGAAGAGCTGCTCAAGTTCTGGGTCCTTTGTCGCTACGCCGCCCGCCACCCGGCGTTCGACGAGCCGATGGACGGTGTGGTCTACGGCGTTGCTGCCTCGCTCGGATTCGCGACCCTCGAGAACCTGCTCTACGTCGCCGATGGCGGCATGCCGGTCGCACTCACCCGGGCGCTGACCGCGGTGCCCGCCCACGCCGCTTTCGGCGCGGTGATGGGTGGGCTGCTATTCCGGGCCCGCGGCGCACCCAACCGCCGCGCGGCTACCGCCTGGGCGCTCGGAATCCCGATCCTGCTCCACGGCCTCTACGACTTCCCCCTGCTCACGGTCGCTCGCGCCGACGAGAACGGACACAGCGACGGCCCGATCGTCGCCCTGCTACCGCTGGCGCTGATCGTGCTCGTCGTCGCGTGTTGGACCTCGCTACGCTCGGTCCGAAGATTGCGCGCCGCCCAACTCCTCGCCGGCCCGCCGGCCGCCACTGCGCTGGCGTTCGCGCCGGCAGAGATCGTGACCGGCGCAGCCGCTCAACCGACGACCGCGACTGCGCGAACCGGCGGCTGCCTGATCGCCATGGGCGCGATCGCGGCCGGCCTCGGGGGCCTGGTGGTCCTGGGGGTTCTTGCCGGGGTCGCGCTCGGAGGCACCGGTGCCGATGGCACCGGTGTCGAAGGCATCGCCGAGCTGGTGCTCGGGACCGCCATCCTCGGCGGCCTGCCAGCCGGCCTCGGCCTCGTCTTGTTCCTGGCCGGCGTCACGCGGCGGAACCGCGCTCGACCGGCGTCCGCGGTCGCGGTCTGACCCCCACGGGTCGACGGCGCCGTCGTCTCGCCAACGGCGAGGGACTTCGGCGACAGTGGGCGCGGCTCATCCGCCGGATGCTTCTCGGACGATAGAATCCCAACATGCTGATCGAGTCGAAGATCCCGCTGGGCGAGCAGGTCGCCACCGCGGACCAGCGAGTGGTGGCCCACAACGTTCCCTGGTCTCACTACCAGGCGCAGGTGGCGCTGCGCGGCGAGGCCGCCGTACCGCGTTTCTCCTATCTCGAAGGAGCGCTCGAGATCATGACGCCATCCAAAGACCACGAGCGCATCAAATCGTACCTGGGTATGTTGGTCGAGGCGTATGCGCTAGAGCGCGGAATCGACCTCTCACCCTACGGTGCGTGGACGCTGGAGAAGGCTCCTCACGCGGCCGCGGTCGAGCCGGACGAGTGCTACATCCTGGGGGACGATCAGTCGAAGGAAGTACCGGACCTTGCGATCGAGGTGGTGTGGACCTCAGGCGGGATCGACAAGCTCGAGGCGTATCGCAGGCTCGGCGTTCGAGAAGTGTGGTTCTGGCGCGACGAGGCGATCGAGGCGTTCGTGCTCGCCGACGGCGCGTACCAGCGAATCAAGATGAGCCACCTCTTCCCCGATCTCGAGCCGTCGAGTCTCTGTCTCTATCTCGACGAGCCGACGGCGTTACGCGCTGTGCGCGCGTACCGGAAGACACTCGCGCCATGCTGAGTTCCTGCAGGATGGCTCGCCGACCCCTCAGTCGGCGAGCAAGTCGTCGATCAAGAGCTCGAAGTCAGAGAGCACAGCGCCTGGATAAGATGCCACCACCTCGATGGTAGATTCAGTGCCAGGTTCCTGGTGCCGCAGCTCGCCGTGGTACAAGAAGGTGCCCTGTCATATGTCGCCGGCGCCCGGTCTCGGATCCCTGTCGAGCCTCGTGTGGGTAAAGGCCAAGGAGAAGTCGTGAGAGCGATCACCACGATGTTCGCTACCGTTGTCGCCGTGTTTTCTCTCAGCGTCACGGACACTCAGGCCACGGACCTCGAGCAGCAATTTGCGTTTACCTTGTCCGTGTCGAACGCAGAAACGCTTGAAGTATTCGTGGGGGTTATTAGACTTCAACATCGCGGACGTGCAATCGGCACGGTCTGGAGGGGTGACGGGCGGGTAAATGACCCCACGCTCGCCCCCGAACGGAAATTGCCAATGGACGTCGATAGAGCCGCTGGGTTCGGCGCGTGTGAGCCAAGTCAGTTTCGAGTGCCACGTATTCTGTCGAACCGAACGACGGTGAACTGGAAATGGAAGCGCAATCGCAAGGACGATATCGCCATCGACAACGGCGAGTTCCGGATGACTTGGGTCCAGCAAGGCGATCGGTTCGTTCTCGAATCCGTTCGTAAGCGAACCGATTCCAGAGGCTTTGGCTACACATACAAGACAGGTACGCCGCGCGGCGCGTTCGACAACGCTTTGGGCATTATCTTGCAGAATGCGACGTACTCCCCACAGGCGAGGTGGATCGCGTACCTGGCCGGGCAGGGCCCGGTCTTCCCCGGACCGGTATCACCCATTTCGACCGAGACTTCGAAGATCCGGACTACGGAAGTAAGAGACGCCTCATCGCGCTATGGGTACTACGCGGTGGCGGCGCTTCCGTCGATTCCAGACAATTTCGTTGTTGAGAACTTCAGTCACGATTTTAACAATGATGGTTGCGCCAACGATGCTGACCATGTTCGGGCCGTTCTTTCCGTCCCCGGACATGCCTTGATCGTGGAATTCTCTGGGGGAGGCGATGTCCCATTTCCGATTGTTTCGGTGGGCTGGGTGGACGCAGTCAGCGATGAGGAGGCCAAGAAGGCGATCGATTCGGATTACGCGTCTTTGAAGCTCGCTGTGGATGAGATCAACCGTACGGAACGCTTGCTGTTCCCTTAACATGGTGAGCTTATGGCAAGGGATTCTCCCTTCTGCAGCGTCGCTGTGGGAGCCGGTTCCGCCACGCTCAGATCGATGACGACAGGATGAGTGTAGGTGTTCAAGAAGGGCGGCGCAATCGCCGCGCAGGGGAGCTCCGAAGGTGGCGTCGAGCGAAGGAGAGATAGAGCAGGTCGGGTGGATCGTCTGCAGGAGTGGGTGGCACCGGCGACACCTCGTCAACAGCTCAGCCTCGTGCCGAACGATCCTGGCGAGAGCTCGTCATGAAGGATCGGCGCGAGGCCGCGAGTCACCGCGAGCTACAAGATCTCGGCCCTACAAGATCTCCGCATAGTCAGCCTCGATGCGGTGAAGGCTCAAGCGGTTGAGGAAGTTCGAGTAGCACATCCACGCCGAGAGCGCCTGGAGATCGGCAAACTGGGGCGGCAAGAACGACGGCCTCGCCACCAGCCCCTCCTCGACCAGCTCGTCGAGGATTCGCAGGTCGCGCAGGGTGACCTTGCCGCAGAACAGCAGCGGGATCCGGCGCAGCAGGCCGCGGCGCACCGCCAGTTGGACGTAGTTGTAGACCTGGACGAAGCCCTTGCTGTACGACAGGTCTTTGGTGAACGGCCCGCCGGTCGGTGTACTGCCACGAAAGACCCGGGTGGCGTGCCGGTACGCCTCGCGCTCGTCGAGATCCTGGTCGCCGAAGTACCGATAGACCTCGAGGAAATCGGCGCCGTCCTCGGCCATCCTCACCGCCTGGATGCGACCGGTCAGGCGGCGCAGCCGGCTCGGGTGCGAGGCGAAGCTGAGCACTTCCATGAGGATCGCGAGACCCTCCTGGGTGGTCGTCGACGACGGCGGCCCCTTGCTCAGGAACGTGCAAACCGGCTGGCGCTTGCCGTTCAAGGTGGTGCCGAGGTGAACCCAGCCCTCGTGGATCTCGAGCATCCGCAGATCGCGTTCCGAGAACCGCGCCTCGCGCCTTATGTTGATCGTGTCGGCGCCGGCGGCGGGGTCGGCGTCGGCGACGATGCCATCGTCGAGGACCACGTGGACCTCGGCGTCGGAGTTGGCAAACGCCCGCTCGAGCCGACGCTCCAAGATCTCGACCGCGGCGGCGCCGTCGA
>JAQBHE010000691.1:0-16987 GCA_032128015.1 Holophagae bacterium | reverse complement strand
CGTGGTATGGCCGTCGTGACCGCAGGCGTGCATCGTGCCGTCGTTTTGCGAGCGGTGCCCGATCGCGCTCTGCTCACGAATCGGCAGCGCGTCCATGTCGGCGCGCAACAGCAGCCGCCGCTCCGAGCTCCCGGCCTTGAGCGTGCCGACAACACCGGTGCGTCCGAGGCCACGCACGACCTCGATCCCGAACGACTCGAGGCGCTCCGCCACCAAGCCGGAGGTGCGCACTTCCTCGAACGCGAGCTCGGGGTGCCGGTGAAGGTCGCGACGCCACTCGGTCAGCTGGTCGCGGTACGAATTGATGCGCTCGGTCATGTGGGGTCCTCCATCCAGGCAGCCCGTCACAGGAGAATACGCCGACGATGATCACGTCTGGGCGCTCGGCGTTGGGGTTCTCGGGGGCGGGCCGGGCCGAGACGCAGCTCGCCACCAACAACGGCGCCAGGCGACCGGGAGCCACCACCACCATCGGCGACGCTTCGTCGGGAGATACTTCATCGGCGATCATGACTCCAGGTACATCCGCACCCACTCGCTCGACCTTGTGCTTGGTGGTTATGCTATTATGAACTCTGTATGAGGGCGACGTTCTCGATCGACGAACAGACGGAGGCGGCCCTCCGACGCGCATCCGAATCGCTGGGAACCTCCAAGAGCGCCGTCGTCCGACAAGCCGTCATCGAGTTCGAGACTCGCTGCGACCGCCTCACCGAAGGCGAGCGTCGCGAGAAACTGGCGGTGATCGAGCGCCTGCGCGCAGAGCCGGAGTCCCGAACCAGCGAGGAGGTGGCCCGCGAACTGGCCGAGATTCGCCGAGCTCGCCGCTCCGGCTGGCGGGAGGATTCGTGATCCTCATCGACACTTCCGCGCTGGTGCTGAGCCTGAGCGGAGCCAGGCCAGCGATCCCAAAACTGGAGAACCTGGTGGCTTCCGGAGAGCGGCTTCGTCTCTCCACGCTCGTGCTGTACGAATGGCTGCGCGGTCCACGAGTCCCGACGGAGCTGGCTTACCAAGAGAAGCTCTTTCCCAGCGACGAAGCACTGCCTTTCGACTCGCGGACGGCCAGACTGGCGGCAGATTTGTTTCGACAAGTCGGAAGCCCTCGGAAGCGACAGGTCGATCTCGCGATCGCCGCGACCGCGCTGGTAGCTGGGGCTCAGCTCTGGACCTTCAACCCCGGCGATTTCTCGGACGTTCCCGGGCTGTCGCTCGTCGCCTGAGGCTCGGCTCAACCGCCGGTGAGGGACGCGAGCTCGATCGGCGTGTTCGGCAAACCGGCGACGCGCTCGAAAGCGAGAGCGATCTCGAGGGCGTCGCGATCGCGGCCGGGCGGCGCCACGATCTGGAGTCCCACTGGCAAGCCGCTGGCGCTCTTGCCGCAGGGAACCGAGATCGCTGGACAGGTGGTCACGGTGATTGCGTAGCAGGTGCCCATCCAGTCGAGATAGGTCGTCATCGGCTCGCCCTCGATCTCGGTCGGATACGGAACCGACAGGTCGAACGGCAGTACCTGGACAGTCGGCAGCACCAACACGTCCCAGCGCTCGAAGAACGCCACCACCCGACGAAACAGCGCGGTGCGCTCGGCAAAGGCGCGGGAGACGTCGCGACCGCTGAGCGCCAGTCCTAGTTCGATGTTCCAGACCACGGTGTCTTTCATCTGGTCGCGATGACCCTCGAGATCAGCGGCCAGGCGTTGGGCGAACAGCCAGGCGCGCAGAGTCCTGAAGATGTCGTCGACCCCGGAGAGGTCGGGCGCCGCCTCTCCGACCTCGGCCCCGAGGTCCGCGAAGCGAGACACTGCCTGCGCGCACACCTGCTTCACTTCGGAGGCAACCCGGTAGCGCCCGAGATCCGGGGTCCAGGCGACGCGCAGCCCGCGCAGGTCGCGCGGCTCGAGCTTGCTGAACGCCTCGCCCGGCTCGGGCCGGGCGATCGGCGACCGCGGGTCGGGGCCGGCGATCGCCTGGAGCAGCAACGCCACGTCTTCGACATCGCGCGCCATCGGGCCGAGCACCGAGAGGTCGTCCCAACCGAACTGGGTCGGGAAACGCGGCACCCGCCCCGGCGACGGTCGAAACCCGACGACGCCGCAGAAGCTCGCCGGGTTACGCAGCGAACCACCGAGATCGCTGCCATCGGCGATCGGCAACAGACCCGCGGCGAGCGCCGCTGCCGCGCCACCACTCGAACCGCCACAGGTGAGGCTCGGATCGTGCGGGTTGCAGGTGACGCCAAACACCGGATTGAACGTTTGCGACCCGGCTCCGAACTCCGGGGTGTTGGTCTTGCCGATCACCACGGCTCCCGCAGCGCGCACACGCTCGACGATCAGCGCGTCCTCTTCGGGCACGTTGTCGCGATAGATCGGCGAGCCGAAGGTGGTGCGGATGCCGCGAGTGCGCACCAGGTCCTTGATCGCGATCGGCAGCCCGGCGAGCGGGCCCAGGGGATCGCCCGCCGCGCGCCGCCGGTCGACCTCGCTCGCCTCGGCGAGCGCTCGATCCGGGACCAGGGTGCAGATCGCGTTGATCCGGGGATTGAGCCGCTCGATCCGCGCCATGTGGGCGTCGAGCACTTCGACCGCCGACGCTTCTCCGCTAGAGATCAACCGCACGAGCTCGCGGGCGCTCAGCAGGCAGAGATTCTCGCTCGAGCTCATCGGGGGACTCGGTGGCCTCGCCTATTCAAAGCCCGATCGCGACCGCGATCATCACTGCGGCCGCGCCGAGAACGACCAGCGCGAGATACTTGGGCAGCGCCCAGCGCAGCCACTCGTCGAAGCGCACCCCGGCCGATGCCAGCACCGCGAGCAGTGCGCCGTTGGTCGGGGTGACCATCTCGCACAGCCCGGCGGCATATTGGTAGGCGAGCACCACTACCTGGCGCGACAAGCCCAAGAGATCCGCGAGCGGCACCAGCACCGGCATCGTCAACACAGCGTGGCCGCTGACGCTGGGCACCGGCACGTGGATCGCGGTGTGCGCCGCCATCATCCCGAGCGCCGCGATCGACGGCGGCATGTCGGCGATCGGGGTGAACAAGGCGTAGACCAAGGTGTCGATGATCTTGCCCTGGGCGAGCACCACCGAGATTGCCCGCGCGAAACCGATCAGGATCGCGGCGAAGGCCATCGAGCGGAATCCTTCGATGTAGGCCTCGGCGGTGCCGGTCCAGCCCAGACGTCCGATGAGTCCGGCGAGAACGCCGGTGACGAAGAACAGGGCCGACAGATGGTCGAAGTCCCATTCGAGAGCGATCAGCCCGTAGACCAAGACCACGAAGGCGGCCGCGACCATGCTCAGAATCGTGGCGTGTCGCCAACCGATGGTTCCGCCGGTCGTGGCCTCACCAGCCGAAGTCGAAACGGCGTGACCGCGAGCGAAACGCAGTGTGACCGCGATCCAGAAGGCGAGCGCGATCGCCAGGAACACCAGACGGAAGGCGGCGCCGGACAACAGCGGTAGCTCTGCGAGCTTCTGGGCGATCACCACCTGAAACGGGTTGACCGGGCTGAACGCCGATCCCACCGCCGCGGCGCCGACGGTGATCGAGCAGGCTATCATCGGCGGCATCCCGAAGCGGCCCGTGATCAACAGCACCACCGGCATCATCGCGATGATCTCCTCCTGCATGTTCTCGAGCGCTCCGCCGGCGGCGAAGAACAACGCAACCACCGGGATCACGAGGCGTTCGCGCCCGACCAGGCGACGGGCCAGCCACTCGATCGCGCTACGCAGCGCCCCGGTCTTGTCAATGACCGTGAACGCGCCCCCGATCAGGAACACCAGGAACACCACATCGGCGGCGTCGGCGAGCCCCTTGGGGATGGTGACCACCGCGGCGAACGGGGCCACCGGCTCGGGGTCGACGCGATGGTAGGTGCCGGCAACGACGACGTTGCGACCGGTGTTCGGATCGAGACGCCGGTCGTACTCCCCCGCCGGCACGACGTAGCTGAGCGCCGCACCAAGCAGCACCGCGCCTGCCAGCAACACAAGCGGATGCGGGAAACGCAGCCAGGTCGACGACTTCGACATCACAGGCACCTCGGAGATCGAGGGGATCGGGCGATCAGCGCGAGGGGAAGACTATCGCGCACCCACGAGCCGGCCGCGTCGCGGCCGCTTTCGGGTGGTCAGCCGGGGGGCTGCGCGAACACCTTGAGGAAGTCGCTCTCGGTGAGGATGCCCACCAGCTTGCCGTCATCGAGCACCGGCAGACAGCCGACGCCGCGCTTGAGCATCGTGCCGGCGGCCTCGGCCAGGGTCGCGTCCGCGGTGGTGGTGAACACCTCCTCGGTCATCACTTCCTTGACCAACAAGGTCTTCAGCATCTGCTCCTCGGCTCGCGAGCCGAAGCCGAGCGCGCGCACCAGAGCGCCGCGGAACAAGTCGCGCTGGCTAACGATTCCGCACACCTTGTCCCACTCGTCGAGCACCGGCAGATGGCGGATCCGCTTCTGCTTCATCAGGTCGTCGGCAACCGACAGTTGTTGGTTGCGCTTCAAGGTGACGACCTTCTTGGTCGCCAGGTCTCCGACTCGCGTTGCCGCCTTTGCCATTTCTCTCTGTCTCCATGATCCATCGCCGGACCGGAATCGTCGGCCAGTACCGGTACCGGCCCCGTAGCCGGATCCTCGCCGAGGAACCCGAGGAGCGCCCCACCCCGAGAGCCACCGCGTTCAAAGACCGCGGCGAGTCGTGGTCGTTCTTTCTCCGGGGTTAGCGCCCGTCCTCGGGCGCGCCGACTCTTGGGCGGCCGACGAACGAGCGAGAGCGACGGCAATTCCGCCGGGCCCGAACGAGACGACTGGCCCAGCCCGCTCGACGTCACGGCCTATTCGCAGCAAAGGCGTACGCCCCAACAACTCCTCAATCGGCCGCCCAAGGTCGGGCGCTACCCCCAGAGGGACAAGGCGGTGCAGTCCGATCTGCGGGGCCGAGGGATCTCGAGAGCTTCGCTCCCGCACCGGCTCGAGCAAGCGCCAGATCCAGACATAAGTGTCGAGGAGGACCTTCAATCTCGCAGGACTTCCCACTCCTCCTCCGACGACGCCGGCTCTACGAGGTCGCCGAGAATCCTTCCCGTCCCACGCATCACGCCGCTCCAATCGCCAACGGCCCCCGGCGGGAGCGGACATCGTTGCGCCACTGGTCGACCCCGCTTCGTGATCACAATCGAGGAGCCAGTCTCACGGACCTCGTCGAGCAGTCGGAGGCAATTTTTCTTGAACTGGCCAGCCGCGACGGACTTCATGCCGTGACTATGCCATGGACATCGTCCATGGCCAGACGTGTCGACAGCTCCAAGGGTGGCCGTCAACGCCACGGCGAATCGGGGAACGGGATCTTGCTCGGCACTCTCGCTCCGGAAACGACGTCATGGAGGTGGACCAGGAAGCTGCCGATGCCGGCGGCTCCCTGCATGTAGCCGGTGTGGGCGACCAGGAAATCGGGGCGGGACCGGTGCTCGGCTTGGACCCAGCAGATTCCAGCCGCCGCTTGCTCGCCGCGGGCCGCAATGCTCGCCGCCACCCGCTTCGCGAGGTCTAGGTAGCCGGGGTCGGCCGACTCCTCGTAGAGCTCCAGCCCGAGCTCGCCCGCCCCGGCGTCGCCGCAGCACTGGCTGACGTTGTTCCAGAAACCTGGCGAGCGTTGCTCGGGCGCGCCCAAAGCCAGGATCGCGCGTGCACCGAGCGCCACCGATTCGTCCCAGTCGGAGTCGAGGGTCACCCGGCCCAGCTGGTGGTAGAGCCGTCCGGTGCCCGCGGGACCGTGGCACCACGAGAGGTAGAACAGGTCCTCGCCGTCGCCAGCGTGGTGATAAATCAACCGACCGTCGCGGTCTTTGTCGGGAGTCCCCCCCGTGCCGGGGATTGTGGTGGCGATCGCTCGTAACTGCGCGGCACCTGCCAGCGCCGCCGCCAAGTAGCGGCCCTCCCCGGTCGCTTCGTGGAGGCGAGCCAGGAAGTAGGCGACTCCCGAAGTGCCGTGGGAGAAGTTCGGCGCCGTCCATTCGCGCGGCATCTCGGTGACCATCTGCCACTGCAATCCGGCGGCGGTCGGCTCGGCGACCTCGATCAGGCGATCGCCGACCTGGCGCGCCCAGGCCAGAGTATCGGGGTGGATTCCGTTCTCGTGGGCATAGAGGAAGGCGAGGCCGATCCCCGCCGCGCCACTGGCGACATCGAGAACCTCGGCCAGTCCACCGCCGCCCAGGCTGTCGGAGAACGGCATCGGCTCGAGCCACCGCAGCCCATCGCCGCCCTCCTGCGCGATCTTGTCGGCGACCGCGTGCACCCGCTCGAAGGCGGCGCGTGAAGCCTCGAGGAGGAGCGGGTCGCCCGACGCGCGGTACACCTCATAGAGAGCGAAAGCCACTCCCGATCGGCCGCTGTACAGACTCGAGGACAGGTCTGCGCTCGCCGCCGCGCGGACCTCGAGGTCACGTGCACCGGCGGTCGCGCGTTCGAGGAATCGCCGTTCGCCTGTGGCGCGGTAGAGCTCGAGGTAGAAAACGAGGGTGCCGGCGTTGCCGTAGTAGAGCGACACCCCGACCGTCGAAGGGTCTTCGGCGACATCCGGCCAGGCAACCCCGCGCGCGGTGTCGACTCGAGTGGACTCGATCCACCGCTCGGCCTCGTGCGCGAGCTCGAGGTACTGGGTGGGGTCGGTTGGGGGCGTTCCGGCCGGCCGCTCCCTGCAGGCCGCCAGCACCGTTGCTGCGATCGCGACGGTCGCGACAACGCTCCCGAACCACCCGGCGCGAAGCCACCCGTTCATCGTCGCGTCCTTCCTTTGAATGTGCCCACAGTCTACCGCTCGCTCGCAGACCTCAGTCGTTCTTCGTAGACTGCCGGCGCTTTCGACCGCCTTGCCACCCGAGAACAGGACTCGCCTCCATGGTCTGGCTTCTACTCGCAGCCGGGATCGTCGCCCTGGTGATCGGCGCCGAACTGCTGGTGCGCGGCGCGTCGCGGCTGGCACTCCGGCTCGGAATCTCGCCGCTGGTGATCGGCCTCACCGTCGTCGCCTACAGCACGAGCGCTCCCGAGATGGTGGTCAGCGTGGTCTCGAGCCTCAACGGCAACGGCGCGGTCGCGCTTGGCAATGTCGTCGGCAGCAACATCTTCAACGTCCTGTTCATCCTCGGCCTGTCGGCGCTGGTGGTGCCGCTCCGGGTGTCGTCACAGCTGGTGCGGGTCGAGGTGCCGCTGATGATCGCGGTCTCGGTGGCTACCTTGCTGCTCGCCCTCGACGGCCGCATCGGCCGCCTCGAAGGCATCCTGCTGGTCGCCGGTGGTGTCGTCTACACTTGGCTCGCCTTGCGCCAGAGCGGGAAGTCCGGCGCGACCGCCGACCCGGAGGTCGAGGTCGGCGCGACATCTGCGACTCCAGGGAACAGCGGACTGCTGGTCAACGGCGTGCTGATCGTCGCCGGCCTCGGCGCCCTGGTGTTGGGTGCGCGCTGGCTGGTCGACGCCGCGGTGACCCTCGCCCGCCAGTTCGGCGTCTCCGAGCTGGTTCTGGGCCTGACGGTGGTTGCCGCCGGCACCTCGCTGCCAGAGGTCGCGACCTCGCTGGTGGCGGCGGTGCGCGGCCAGCGCGACATCGCGGTGGGCAATGTCGTCGGCAGCAACTTGGTCAACCTGCTGTTGGTCCTTGGCCTCGCCGGAACCGTCGCGCCCGGTGGCCTCGCGGTGCCGCGCGGCGCTCTGGTGTTCGACTTGCCGGTGATGGTGGCGGTGGCGATCGCCTGCCTGCCGGTGTTCTTCAGCGGCTCGGTGATCTCGCGCTGGGAAGGCGCGGTGTTCCTGGGCTACTACTCTGGCATATGTCACCTACCTGGTGCTCGCCACGTCCACGCACCCTTGGTTGCTGCCGTTCCAGGTGGCGCTGTTCGGCTTCGTGTTGCCGCTCACGGTGCTCACCGCGCTGGTGGTGACCATGCGCGCCTGGCGAGACGGCCGGCCGCGCTAGCCGTCCGACTCTCGAACTTCCACGGAAGGAAAACCAGTGACCGACGCCAAAACCGCCTCTGCCGCCATCGGGCAACGGATCATCCTGAGCCCGCTCGCCCGTCACCTCGGCTTCGAGCTGATCTCGGCCGAGCCCGAGAGGATGATCCTCAAGATGCCGTTTCGCGCAGCCCACACCACGATCGGCGACCTGGTCCACGGCGGCGCGATCGCGGCGCTCATTGACGCCGCGGCAACCGCCGTCGCGTGGTCGGGCGTCGACCCGGAGGCGCCACCGAAACGCGGTACCACGGTGAATCTGGAGGTCTCGTACCTGGCCGCGGCCCGTGCCCAAGACCTCACCGCGACCGCCACGGTTCCCCGCCGCGGGCGCACGATCTGCTTTTGCCAGGTCGACGTCCACAACGCCGCCGGCGAGTTGGTGTCACAAGGTCGCGCGGTCTACAAGCTCGGCTGAGCCGCCTGGGAAGCTGGCAAGGAACCGGCGGCATCGCCTACACCCTGAGCGCCGAACACGGAGTCCTTGGTTCGTCGCGTCACGAGATCTACTGACGCGACCCCGGCCGCCGACGATTCTCGCCGGCGATCACTGCACCCGGGTCTCCCCCATCATCCCGCGCAGGTCGAGGTGGAGGGTCGGCGCTCCCGGGGGCACCTCGCTGGGATCTGGAAGGTCGAGGGACTTGCCGCCCATGAAGACGCTCGCACGCTCGACCACGATCGCGACTCCTTCGGGGCGCTCGAGCGTGCACTCGCCCATCATGCAGCCCATGGCGATCGTGGCATCGCGCCGCCACTGTCCGGCGAGGCCGGCCGTGAGCTCGCCCATGCGATGTCCAAGATCGACCGTCCGCGGACTGGCGTTCCCGAGGTCGCGGAGCACCACCTCGCCCATCCGGCCGCGAAGCCGCAGCGACTCCATCGGAACGGTCGTCGGCTCGCTGACCGCCAACCGGTGTTCGCCCATCCCGACCTTGAGGTCGACCTCCTCGATCCACAACCCGCCGAGCTCGATCTCGGACGTTCCCATCTTGATCTCGCCAACGATCCGCAACGGCCGGCCGCGCGGCAGCCGGATCTCGACGCGGTTGCCTTCATTGCGCCCGACGCCGGGCAACGACAGCCGGTGCGCGATTCGAACGGTGTAGGTCCAATCGCCATCGTCGCTCTCGGCCATGTCCTCGACCAACCGGAAGCGGCCACGGTCGAACTCGGCGTCGACGCGGATCTCCGGATCGTCACCCGGCCTGATGAAGAACTCACCCATCGCCAGGTCCAAACGCAGAGTCCCCACTCCCTTGGGAGGCTCGGGATCGGCGAACCTCGAGGTCGGCACGTCCCTCGCCGCACCGGCGTCCTCGAGCTGCTCGCGAGTGGCGAGCGCCGAGCGCTCGATCATCTCGGCAGCCAGCGGCGGCAACGGACGGGACCGCTCCACCGACACGTTGTCCTCCGGCCGGCGGGAGTCCAGGGCCTGACCGGCGATCACGACCACCGCGCCGACCACGCCCAGGCCGAAGATCCCGAGGCAGCCCCAGAACCCCACGCGCAAGCATCCGCTTCTCTTCTTGTTCTCGGTCATCGGATGTTTGTCGCTTTCTGATGAGGTCAGCGGAAGGGGTTCGCGCCGACAGGCACTACGGGACCGCGACGCGAAGAGTTGCAAGAAGAGCTGCGCGAGGGGCCGAACAAGGCGCTGAACGAGGGAGTTGCGGCAATCCAAGCCGGGCCGAAGGTCGCTGCCTTGGTTCTGAGAGAATGGCCGTGGTCCTCGGTCGCCGCGTGCCCAGCGCGCTCTGAGCGCGCCGCGCGCCGCGACTCTCCGAGACCCAGGAGAAGAGATCGGTGCAGCTCGAACCCTCTGTCCTCATTCCCATCGCCATCTTCACGGTTGCCGGGTTGGCCGCCCTGGTCATCTACGTCGTCTTCCGGCGGCGCGAGGCCGAGCGCGCCCGCGCGCTCTTGGAGCTCTCCCACAAGATCGGTTTCAGCTATGCCGACCGCGACGACCAAGTCCTCGAGCTTGGCTTCGCCGACAGCCACTTGTTCGCTCGCGGCAGGTCGCGCAAGGTCCGCAACCTGCTTCGCCGATCGGAGAACGACGGTGAGACCTTGCTGTTCGACTACCAGTACACGATCCAAAGCGGCAAGAGCAGTCACACCACCCGCCAGACGGTGGCTGTGCTCTCGACGCCCCGCGATCTTCCCCAGTTCGAGCTGCGCCCGGAGCGGGTCTACCACAGGGTCGGCACGGCGCTTGGATACCAGGACATCGACATCGAGGGTCAGCCCGAGTTCTCCAGCAGCTACTTGCTGCGCGGCGCCGACGAGAAGGCGATTCGCCGAATGTTCTCGTCTTCGATGGCCCGCGACCTGGCAGGACGACCGGGATGGTCCGTCGAAGGCAAGGAGCGCTGGCTGACGATCTATCGTCACGGAAAACGGGTCCGGCCCGACGAGATGATCGGATTCCTGGAAGAAGCCCGAGAGCTTCGGCGGACGGTCACCGCCGAGTGAAGCGCTGCGGCCCCGAAGCTACCCGCGAAGACTCGGATAAGGCGCCAGAGGCACCCAACCGTCGCGAACTCAGCCGCCAGCGCCGAGCCGGCGGCAATACACCACCTTCGGATCTCCCGGGGCGTAGAAGTCGGCGAGGGTCGCGGCGAGCTGGTAGCCGCAGCGCTCGTAGAACGCGCGGGTCGGCTGGTATTGCGCCCGGCCCGAGGTATCGACAAAAACCCGAAGACCACCTTCGCCAAGGATCCGTCGCTCGGACTCTTCCAGCAGCGCGCGACCGAGACCTCGATTCTGGCCCTGCGGATCCACTGCGATCCAGTACAGGTCCCAGCTCGCGGCGGTGAGCGGGATCTGGCCAAAGCACGCGAAACCCAGCAGAGAATCGCCTTCGCCGACCGCGAACAGGAACCGGTAGCCCGCCTCCGCTCCGCGGGCCAAGGTCTCCTCGATCAACTCAACCGCCACTTCCACCTCGCCGCCGTGGAAGAAACCCGTGCGTTCGAGCAGTCCCCGGACCGCTTCACGATCGGAAACGATCGGGTCGGTGCGCAGTGTGAACCGCGACAATCCCGGGCGATCGCCGCTCACTTTGTTCTCGCGACCGCGCCCAGCAGGCCGTCGAAGAACGACCGGGCGTTGCGGCCGAGGGTGCGGGTGCGGTACCCGCCCTCCTGGACCACCAGGGTCGGACGGTCGAGCCCGCGGACCAGCTCGCCGTTGCGACGGAAGTCTTCGGGCAAGAGCGCCCAGGTACCGGTCGGGTCGCCCTTCGCCGGGTCGAGCCCGAACGCGATCACCACGAAAACCGGTGCGTAGTCGTTGACCGCCGCCAGCGCCTTACGAAGCGCCGTGCGATATCCCGAACCGTCGAGCTTCTCGGGCTGCGGTAGGTTGAGGTTGAATCCTTCGCCTGGACCCTCGCCACGCTCCTCCTTGAAGCCGGCGTAGTAGGGATAGGCGAAGCTCGGATCGCCGTGGATCGAGACCGTGAGCACGTCGGCGCGCTGGTAGAAGATGTCCTGCTGGCCGTTGCCGTGGTGGTAGTCGAGGTCGAGGATCGCGACCTTGCCGAGCTTGCTCAGGTAATGGGCGGCGACCGCGGCGTTGTTGAAGTAGCAGAAGCCGCCGAAGCTCGAGGACTCGGCGTGGTGACCCGGTGGCCGCACCAGGCTGTAGGCAAAGCGCGCGCCGCCGACGATCCGCTCGGCGCAAGTCAGGGTGCAGTCGACCGCCCGTTTGGCCGCACGGAAGCTGTTGCGGTGGATCGGTGTGAAAGTGTCGATACAGAAGTAGCCGGCCAACACCGAGCGCTCGCGAGGCCGCCGGGTCTTGTTGCGGATCGGGAACACATAGGGGTACAGCGACTCGCCCTCGCCCACCTCTTCGGAGGCCCGCCGTAAGTAGCGCACCAGGTGGGGATCGTGGACCGCCTCGATGTGGTCGACCGAGAAATCCTTGGGCGGCGACTGTTGGAACCAGCCGGTGGGATCGAGCGCCTCGAGGATGCGCGGGATGCGCACCGGCGACTCGACGTATCCGCGCTCACGCACGTGGTGGATCTGATGGCGGTCGTTGACCACCATCGGCACCGGCTCGAGACTGGGCATCGTCGGCGGCTCGGGTCGCGCCTCGGTGTAGCGCGGCTCGCGCAGCCTGACGGTCGGATCACGGAACGACGACACCACCAGGTCGACATACTCGGGGCCGCACAGCTGAGCGTACTTGCCCTCGAGGTAGGCGCGAACCACTTTGCGCACCCAGCTCGCCTTGAGCTCGTCGGGTCCGCCGAGCGGGTCGGCCACGAGGTACGGCTGCGGATTGGTGTCCTGCTCCGAGACCGGGGTCTGGTAGGCGTTGCCGACCAGCGGCCGGGCCCCATAGGCCTCGTAGAAGCGCAGGCGCGCGATGTTGGCGCGGCGCAGCGGCGCCGGCGCGTCCTGCGGAAGCTCGTCGGGCGCACATTCGAGGAACAAAGCCTGGCACTGCAAACCGTGAGCTTCGTCGCGGACTCGCTCGTAGAGGCTGCCGCCGATGCCGCGGCTGGTGAGTCCGGGCGCGGCCGAGATGAAGTCGAGGAAACAGCAATGGAGCACCGGCTCGTGGAGCAGCAGAGCGAAACCGAGGACCTTGCGCCGGCTGTTCTCGGCGACGAACAACAGAGGACGCAGCCGCAGTTCGAACGGGTTGCGCAGGTGATGGATGAACTTGTCGGCCTCGGCCGCGGTGAGTTGGTCGAACTGCTGGACCAGTGTCTCGCGCACCTGGGCCAGGGCGGCGATGTTCACCGGCAGTAGATCGTCATAGACGCGGCGAATCCGGAACACGCTGGCTCTCCCTATCGAATGGTCGGCGTCGCGGTTTCTGCGATCGCAAATGGCCGGTCGACGGGGCTCAACCGTCGCCAGGCGTCGTCGAGTATCGCGATCAGCACCTGGTCGAGGCTGCGGCCGGCGCGCTCGACCGCTGCTGCGAAGCCGGCGTCGGGAGACAGACACGGATTGGCGTTGCCTTCGAGGATGAACGGCGAGCCATCCTCGGCGATCCGGAAGTCGACCCGCGCGTAGCCGGTCATCCCGAGCGCACTCCAGGTACTCAGCGAGAGGTCGGCCACCCGCTCGAGCAGCCGCTGATCGCTAGCCGGGAAGTCGAAGCTCCGCGGGGTGTGCTGGTACTCGAACGAATCCTCGCACCACTTGGCGCGATAACCGACGATCTTCGGTTTGTCCTCGGGGTAGTCGGCAAACAGGATCTCGGCGATCGGCAGCACCTCGACCCCGGCGACTGCGTCGACCCCGCCGAGCAGGCTGACGTTGAGCTCGCGTCCAGGCAGGTAAGGCTCGGCCAGGCACGAGCCACCGAGCACCGGAGCCAGGTCGCGCAATCGCGCCCGCAACTGCCGCCGATCGCCGACCAGGCCGTGATCATCGGCACCAGCGAGATCATCGACATCACCGAGACCCGGCGAGCCGTGATTCCAAACCGACTTGATAACGAACGGACCGCCACAATCGTCGTCGACCGCGACCCGGGCACGCAATGACTCCGGCCACACCCCCGCGCACGGCAGCACCGGCAGCCCGGCGGCGGCGAGCAGGCGCTTGGTCTCGAGTTTGCTGCCGCTCGCCACCGCCGCCGCGTAGCCAACGCCGGTGTAGGGAACCGCCAACGAATCGAGGAGCGCGGGCACGAACGCAACGAAGCGGTCGTCGGCCGCCAAGCTCTCCACCAGGTTGAACGCAATTTCGGGCGCGAGCTCCACCAGGCGGGCGCGCAGTCTCGCCAGATCGAGATCGCAGGCCACCTCGACGCACTCCATCCCGGCACCCTCGACCGCCGAGCGCACGGTCGCGAGCTGGGTCAGAACGTCGAGATGGTCCGGTCCTGCGCCTTCAACCGAGTTGTGCTCAACCGAGTTGTACAGTAATGCGACCCGCATGCTCTGCCCCGTCCAAGACGGGCGTTCGCGCCAGCGCCGATCGGACGATGCGCTCGATCAGGCTACCGTACGATACTCGCTTCGCGGACGCGATGATCGGCAGATCCGAATGCTCGGGGTGCAAACCGGCCAACGGGTTGACTTCGAGAAAACACGGAGTGCCGGCCGCGTCGCACCGGAGATCCACGCGACCTCCGTCCCGACATCCGAGCACCTGCCACGCCTCGAGAGCGACCCGCTCGGCCTCGGCGACCACCGGGTCGGCCGGCCCCACCGACCGATACTCCACCAGCTCCTCGCAGTTTTCTTTGTTGACGTAGGAGTAGGCGCCCGGCTCGGCGCCCGCGAGCAGCACGATCTCCAATGTCCCGAGGACCTCGGCCTCGAGGCCGGTGCCGAGGATGCCGACGGTGAGCTCGCGCCCCGGCAGGTAAGTCTCCACCAGCACCGGCTGCTGGTAGCGTAGGAGCAGGTCCGAGCACCGCTCCTCGAGTTGCTGGCGGTCGCGGACGATCGATGCCGGGTTCACTCCCTTGCCGGTGCCTTCGGCAAGCGGTTTGACGAACAGCGGAAAGTCCAAATCCCGGAGATCCGGCCGCTCGGTCGCCGAGGACACGACGGTGAATCTCGCGGTCGGAATCCCGCGGCTCGCCACCAGTTGTTTCGCGGTCGCCTTGTCGAGGGTCGTCGCCATCACCAGCGGATCGGAGAAGACGTAGGGAATCTGGTAGTGGTCGAGGAGCGCGGGCACCAGACCTTCGCGACCGATTCCGTGAAGTCCCTCGCAAATGTTGAACACCAGGTCCCAGCGCGCGCCGGCCTGGATGCGCTCGATCAGCCGTTCGACGTTGCCAATGCGCTCGGTCTCGAAACCCAGCCCGCACAGCGCGGCGTCGAGCGCGTCCACCGTGCCCTGCTGGTCGAACTCGGCGGTGTCTTCTTCACTGTAGCCGCGCGCCAGGTACTCGGAACGCAGGTCGTAGGTCAGCCCGACCCGGAGTCCGGAAGGCACCGGGAACGGGATCGAGCTCTGGCTGTCCTGTCTACTTGGCGCAGGCGACTCGATAACGCTCACTGCGTCACCTCGTCGATTGCCATGCCGACCCCTGGATGACCGTTTGCGTGGCGGTTTGCATGGCGGTTTGCCAGGACCTCGGTCTCGTGCTCGGGATCCGGGTAGCGAAACAGCTTGCCCTCGAAGTTCCGCAGCAGCAGGTCCGAGCCCTCCCAGCCGACGACGTAATCGGGCTGGAGCGGGATCTTGCCGCCGCCTCCCGGCGCGTCGATGACGTAGGTCGGCACCGCATAGCCGGTGGTGTGACCGCGCAGGCCGGCGATGATCTCGAGCCCCTTGCGCACCGAGGTGCGGAAGTGCGATGACCCCGAGATCGGGTCGCACTGGTAGAGGTAATACGGTCGCACCCGCATTTGCAGCAAGTGATGGACCAGCCGCTTCATGGTCTCGACATCGTCGTTGACGCCGCGGGTCAACACGGTCTGCGAGCCGAGCGGGATGCCGGCGTCGGCCAGCCGCGCGCATGCCCGATAGCTCTCGGGGGTGCACTCGCTGGGGTGCATGTAATGAAGGCTCATCCACAGCGGGTGGAACTTTCGCAGCATCTTGACCAGTTGAGGAGTGATGCGCTGGGGCAGCACCGCCGGCATCTTGGTGCCGATGCGGATGAACTCGAGGTGCGGGATCTGCCGCAGCCGGGTGAGGATCCACTCCAGGCGATCGTCGGAGAGGGCAAGCGGGTCGCCGCCCGACAGCAACACGTCGCGAATCTGCGGGTTGTTGCGGATGTAGTCGAGGCCGACCTCGAGCCGGGCCTTGTCGGGAGTGATCTCGCCATGGCCGACCACCCGCGAGCGGGTGCAGTAGCGGCAATAGGTCGAGCAGAAGTCGAGGACCAGGAACAACACTCGGTCGGGGTAGCGGTGAACCACGCCGGGCACCGCCATGTGGCCGTCCTCGCCAAGCGGATCGTCTGCTTCCCCGGGAAGGCGCAGCAGCTCTTCGGGCAGCGGCACCACGGTCCGGCGCAGTGGGTCGGCCGCGTCGGTCGGGGAGAACAGGCTCAAGTAGTAAGGCGTCACCCCGACCGGCAGCAGCGAGCCGCCCACGATGAGCGCCTTCCGCTCGGGTCCTGACAGCTCGAGGAAGCGCTCGAGCGCGGCCAGCGAGGTGATCCGGTGGCGCGACTGCCAGCGCCAGTCGGTCCACTCGCGTTGGGAAACACCAGGAAAGAACTTCTTCAGGAAGGCGCGGGAGGCTGCGGAGACGGCGGCGGGGACGGTGCGTGAGGCGTGGAGGGGAGCAGAGGGAGGCGGGGGCGCGTCGAGACCCTGGGGTCGTCGACGCTTAGGTCCCCCAGGGTCGTCGTCGTCGCCAATGGCGACTTCGACAACTGGAACGAACCCGATCTCGGAACGGACGCCGACGGTGTCGACCGTAATCGTCTGGGTCACTTTTCTTGTTCTCCTCGAGGTCGAGATCATTCTCGACGGCGCGGACTGTACGCCCCTTCCACGGTGATCGCAAGAGTTTTCTTGCCAGTTGGAGAATCATCTTTCCGGGCGACCTCCTCAGGGGCCTGGCAAGCGCACGCTCCCCCCGCCGAGGCCTTACCATAGGCCGGCCCCCGCCGGCGTCTCGAGCCTCGCGAGCCCTCACCCTGGACCGTCCGAGCCCCTCCGATGAGCACTCCCCCCAAGCCCGATCGACCAGCCGCCGCCGCCGCCAAAGCCAGCAACCTCGACCCCGCGGCTCGCGATCGTGCTCTCCAGCTGTCGCTGTGGGAGGCCGGGCTGTGGGGGCTGATGGTCGGCTGCGGCGAGACCTACTTCTTGGCCACGGCGGTCGCACTCGGCGCCTCGCCGCTACAGCTCGCGTTGGTGGTTACCCTGCCGCTGTTCCTCGGCGCCGCGGGTCCGCTGGCCGCGATCCGACTGCTCGGCTGGTTGCCGGTGCGACGCCCGGCGGTGGTCACGATCGCCGTCCTCCAGGCGATCAACCTCCTGGTGATGGCGTGGGCCGAGGTCGCAGCGGT
>JAQBHE010000690.1:0-14057 GCA_032128015.1 Holophagae bacterium | reverse complement strand
GTGCGGGTCCGTATGGGCATCGTCTCCTGGACATCGGCCTCGTGCGATCCGAGGCGTTTCGACGAGAGATCCTCCGCGGCTGCGAGGGCATCAAGCCTGGCTGGACAAGAATCAACTTCAACTACTTCATCTCGGAGGCCGTCTTCGAATTCATCCTTGCCGCCGTCGACTTCGTTGCCAACGAGGGTTGGAGGTTCTTACCGTTGTATCGATTCTCCCCCGAAACGGGCTTCTGGGATCATCGAGCATGGAGTCATCGTGCGCCGATGCGCCTCGCCGATGTCGCGTATCCCGACGGACGGCTCGAGTTTCCCCACGCCCACTTGATGGCTGACGAGTCCGCGCTCGCGGGCTATCTCGAGCACGCGGCGAAACTGGCGGAATCGCTCCCTGAAGGCGCGTTGCCGGGCTCCGCGGAATCGGACGGACTGACGCTGCGCGCCGACTTCGAGAACCTACGCTGGTTTCCGTTGCCGACGGATGCGGCTTTGTTGAAGTGAGGTAGCCCGTCATCAAGCGGAGCCTGGCGGTGTGGCTCCCCCTGACGATGCGGTTCGAAAGCCGTCGGCCAACGTGGCACTCTCAGCCCGCGGAACCGCCGGTGAGTCTCAGCCCAGCCCAGCGGGTTCCCATCCACTCGACGAACCCGGCCACCCATCGGGGTCCTCGTAGAGTCGTCTCTCGAGCTTTGGAGCCTTTCACACTTCACAACGAGGTGAGAGCACGAGCATGGCGCGGCTGGGGCCGGCCGAGCCTCGATCAATCGAGTGTGATGCGGTAACCCGCCTTTCTCACTGTCAGGATGTAGCGCGGCGCGCTCGGGTCGTCCTCGATCTTGCGGCGTAGCTCCGCGATGTGAGTGTCGACCGTTCGAGTGTAGACGTCCTTCTGATAGCCCCAGACCGTCTGCAGAAGATCGCTCCGCGTGACGATGGCTCCTCGGGCCTCGAGCAGCGCGACCAAGAGGTCGTACTCCTTCGGAGTGAGCTCAACCACCAGGCCGTCGCGGCGCGCCTCGCGCCGGCCCGACCGGATCTCCAGATCGCCGAGCAGAATCGGGGCGCCACCGGGTGCGGGTGGCTCGGTGCGACGTAGCAAGGCCTCGACTCTGGCCAACAGCTCGAGCAGGCCGAACGGCTTGGTGAGGTAGTCGTCGGCACCCAGGCGCAACGCCCGAACCTTGTCGGCTTCCTCGCCCCGAGCGGTGAGCACGAGGACAGGGCCGTTGTAGCCGCGCTTCCGCGCTTCCTGGAGTACCTTCATGCCCGAAATCCCAGGGAGCATGAGGTCCAGGATGACCAGCCGCGGGACTTCGGCGAACTGGGCCAGCGCCTCTTCCCCGCTGTGGACGGTAATGACGTTGTAGCCCTCGATCTCCAGGTTATTGTGGAGTCCAAGGGCTGCCCGATGCGTAGAGCTCGTACCCGCTCCCGTAATTCGCTCGCAAGTAGAGCACGCTGTTGTCGAGGTCACCCTCGCCCAGCGAGGGAGGGAGGAGAGCCCGTCGCCCGAAGGCTTCCGCGCAGCGCTGGCGAAGGACCGTCCGGCCAACCACAAAACCGACCCACCCGCTGCCCTCCGGGTCGTCACTTTCCAGCGGACCGTAGACCACAGGCACGTCTGCGATGTCGAGGGTCGCGAAGCCCAGCTGACCAAAACTCGCGCCCAGGAGCTCCGCAAGACCCTCCGGCACGCTCCCTTCCGGCCGGAAGATCATCGAGCCGTCCCGTGGGTCGTAGAAGAAAAGGGCGTCGACGAGCTCGAGCGCTTTCGCCGTTTGTTCCGGTGCTCCCAACCTCAATTGGTCGAGATCCGGGAGATCGCCCTGGGCGACGAACCCGTCGCCCAGCGTGGCGAGCGCCGGGACGTAGCCGTAGTAGCCGATCTCGAGCGCTATTCGGCGCAGAGCCTCGTCCGCCGCCAACGAGGCGTAGTCACGCAACACTTCCTCGGTCGCCTGTTGGTGATACGCCTGAGCCGCCCAAGCTTGGACCGCGAGCACAGCAACCAGGATGGTCGCAGCCACCAGCAGGGCGGCCAGGAGGGACGGGGGGCCCCATGCCGCTCTTCATCGTCGCCAGCTTGACCGATGGAGCGTTCCACGCCTAACGGATGGGAGCGCAGGATCGCTTTCTGACCAAACTCTGACACGTTCCGAGCAGTTCGCGGACGCCGAGCAGCTCGAATCCGGTGAACGATGTCAGGACGAATCCATTACTGGGGAGTCCCATCATGAGCCGCGCACTTCGCCTTCCCGCCTCGCTTCTTCTCGCCATCTGCTCCGCCTCGGTTTCTGGGCAGGGGTGGCCGCCTGAGATCAAGAACCTCAAGGTTCTTCCCGCCGACACCACCGCTGAGCAGGTGATCGGTCAGATGCGCAACTTCACCTTCGCGCTCGGAGTACGGTGCCAGTACTGCCACGTCGGCGAGGAAGGACAACAGCTCAGCCAGTTCGACTTCGCCGCAGACGAGAAGGAGACGAAGGTGCGAGCTCGCGAGATGATTCGGATGACCCAGGCGATCAACGGTCAGTACCTCTCGAAGCTAGAAGGCGAGCGGCACGGCCTCGATGTGGGTTGCGTCACGTGTCATCGGGGCGCGGCGCGACCAGAGCCACTGGACCAGGTCCTGACGCGGATCGTGGTCGACGAAGGCATCGATGCGGCCCTGGCGAAGTACGGACAGCTGCGCAAGGAGTTCTACGGCTCCGGTACCTTCGACTTCGGCGAGGGGTCCCTGGCGCGAGCAGCAGAGGCGTTGCTCGAGAAGGAGCGCACGGGCGATGCGGTTCGTCTGCTCGAGCTCAATCTAGAACACCATGCCGACTCTCAATGGACCGCGGGAACGCTGGCAGGCGCTTACGAGAAGCTGGATCGCAAAGCCGACGCGTTGGCCGTCTGGAAACGCCTGCTCAGAGCATGCCGGGGAATCCGCACGTATTGCAACAGATCAAGCGTCTGGAAACGGCCGATTGCCCGCTTCCAAGTAACGAATTCGCGATCAGTGCCTATCCCGGTCTCCCATGATCGCGGACTAGCTGGTAGCGAAGGCGTGAGCTGCTTTCGCGGCTCGGATCCTGTGAACCGCCCACCCGGCTCGGATCCTGTGAGCCGCCCACCCGGCTCGGATCCTCAGACCAATCGCTGTCGAACAGGTAGCGAGCGGTTTGGTTCGCTTCATCAAAAGGGGCTAGGTGAAGGACCCTGCGTCGCTCAAGGCCTGCGGATCAGCTCGATCAGCTGCGGAGCGACGGCAAAGTCGAGGGCACGGGCCTGCTCGAGATGGAGGCTGGCACCACGAGAATCGCCGCGCTCGTAGCGGATGACCGCGAGGTTGTTGTTGGCCAGACCGGCCTCCTCGCGCGCGAGCCCGAGCGCGAGAGCCCGGCGATAGCAGGCTTCGGCGCCCTCGAGATCGCCGAGCGCAAGCCGCGCATGTCCGAGGTCAAAGTGCGCCACGGACAGGTCGGGATCGCGCTCCAAGGCGAGGCCGTAGTAACGAGCGGCAGCCTCGTGGTTGTCGAGCTTCGCTGCGAGGACTCCCACGACCACCCAGGTCCGGGCCTCATCGAGCGACGCCGCGCTCAGACCCCACAGCGTGCGCAGGTCGTCGGCACCGAGCGGAGGCGGCTGCCTACGGATGTCGCGATCGCGGTGAAGGGCTAGCAGCTCGGCATTGAGCGGATCGATCTCGCTTCCCGGGGCCTGGTGGTTCATCAACAGGTTCTCGCCTTGGCGATGGACCCCGCCGAAGATGTGGGCGATCTCGTGGGCGAGCAGCCGATCGATCTCACACAGCTGCTCGACGCCCACCTTCATCGCCACCACGCCGCTCCCGTAGCCGCTGAGCGCCTCTTCCTCCCAGCTCGGTCCCGGGTCATCGGGCGAGGCGAAGAGACCGACGACGATATCCGCGCCAGCGGGATCGACGTTGTGGGCGAGATCTGCGCGCAACTCGGGCATGGAGGGATTGGAGGTGCGCAGCGGCCAGCGCGCGGTGCTCTCGATGCGCAGCCCGCGCCCCAGTGCCGGCTCGAGCAGCGCGGAGGCCCCGCGAACCGCGCAGGTGATCTCGGCGAACCAGGAGCTGCGCGCGCCAATCTGAGGGACGTAGACGACCTTCATGCTGCGGGCTGGCGCGACACCATCGCCGCCGACGCGAGGACTGCCGGCTGCGGTCGCGGCGCCGCCGGCGATACTGGAGAGCAGCCACAGCACGAGGAGCCGACTGCTGCCGCTGATTCGCTGCGGGAACCGTGGTCGCATCACCGTTTTCCCGAATCCGGCGAGACTTCGAGCGAGCTCGACCACATCGTCTCGGCCGACAGGTCGTAGAGCGCCACCACGACCTCGTGATGCCCGCGCCGAACCTGGACGCCGAATTGGTAGTCGAGGAAAGTCGCGGGCTCGGCGGGTGTCGAGCGCCGCAGCTCGACCGGGACCGGGGGGAAGTCGTTGCGATCGCCCTCGCGATCGAGCACCACCACCCACAGTCTGAGGTTGGCGGCGTACTCCTCGGCGCCGACCGGAAGCAGAGCGATCTCCTCCATCGGCACCCGGATCCGGAGTGGAATCGTCATCTTGTTGAGCGCGGCCTTCGTCGGCGTGCCGGCCTGCAAGATCAAGGGACGGGCGCCCGCCGGCTGGCCCAGCAATAGGCCGCTCTCGACCGTCATGCCGATCTCCTGCTCACGAGAGAGATCGGTGTAGCTCTGACGGCTGCGAACCTCGAGTCTCGGAACCAGAGCCTGCAGCTCGATCTTGTGCCGCAGGTCGTCGCCAAGGCGGTTGCCGGAGAACCCGATCCAGTAGTACGACTGAGTGTCTTCGGCGACGGCGCGCAACGCATCGTTCCGACCCTGATTCAGGTAGGCCACGCCGCCGGTCTCCTCCGCCAAGAGGGACAGCGTGTCGTGGGCCTCGAGCTCGAGCTCTACCCCACCCCGATTCAGGTCGCGGCTGAGGATGATGTCGGCGGGAGACGAGAATCCCGGCGGCTGACCCGAGAGCGCGGGCACCGCCTGGGCTGAGTCAAAGCCACCATTCGACTCGAATCCGGCGGCGTCGACCGGATAGAACGTGAACCCCAGCAGGTTAGCGGTCTCCACCAACGGTTGATACAGCCCCCACTCCTCGCCGCTGCGATTGCGCGCCTCGTCGTCTGCCACGGAGCCGGCCGTATCGTCGGCGACGAAAGGGTTATCGATTCCCAGCTCGGACCGCAACCGCGCTTGCTGTGTGGCGCGTGCCGGACCCAGAGCCTGATTGACGAAACGGCTGGGAGAGCGGGGCCAGCCGCCGCTGATCACCAGAGCCGCCTTGCGGCCGGGAGAGGAGCCGAAGGTCCGCATGCTCGCCGCCAACGCGCGAACCAGCCGCTTCAGCCGGTCCTCCAACCGCCGGGTCGCGGCTTGGATCTCGCTGCTCTCGAGCTGCAGGAAGGTCTGCCGAAAGGGATCCGAGTCCGTTCGCCGCAGCGCGTCGAGGTCCTGGATTGCCAGCTCGGAACGCCCCTTCAGGCGCGAAGACTTGCGGCGCTGCGCCTCCGCCAAGATTCCGTCGAGTTCCGGCCCGGGCACCGTCCATGCGCCGAGCAGATCGAGGCGATGGCCGTTCCAAGCGACAATCGAGACCCGATCCACGGAGCGCAGCTCGGTGAGCTGCCGGCGCAGACCTCGCAGCACTTTGCGGAGATCCGAGGGATTGGCGAAGTCCTCGTCAATGAATACCAGATAGCTGACGCCGCGCGCCACCGGCTGTCCTGGCTCGCTGGTGTCCTGCGCCGGGAGGAGGTCTCGTTCGTGGATCTCGTTGAAGAATGCGATCGGAACCTCGGCGCCATCGACGAGGAGCCGAAAGTCGGTCGCGGCCAACCCCGCGACCCGCTCGCCCCGGGCATCGGTCACCACCGCCTCCACGTTCACCACCCGCACCGCGATGGTCTCGCCGATGGTTTCGCCGATGTTGGTTACCGGCTGTCGTGCGGCCGCGACACCAGCCACCGCGCACAATATGGCCAATGGCCCTGCCAGAGCCCTACGGGCTGCTCGCGATCCCTGGCGAGGCGTGGCGACCATCGACGCTCTCTCGGGTAGGTGTAGCGTGAAGAATGGGATCCTGTCGATCGCTCTCAGCCTATCAACCGGGAGTCTCGACCTCCTCGATACCGATCGCCTCGATGCATCTAGCGAGACGCCTCGAGGAGTTGTCGAGCGGTCCAGGCGCTGGAGGCCGAGCCAAGAGGGGCAAAAGTGGGACCAAAGGGGCAGTAGGGAAAAGGGGGACCCAGAGGTCTCGCAAGGGAAAAGGGGGACCGAAAAGGGGGACCCAGAGGTCTCGCAAGAGAGAGAGAGAGAGAGAGAGAGAGAGAGAGAGAGAGGAACCGCACGCGCGCGGGCGGGAGCGGGAGCGACGCCCGCGGTGGGTGCGCCCCCGGCTCCAGGTTGGCAGGGGCAGCTGGGAAATCTGGAGCACGGCGGGAGACGAGACCCCTCGTCTCCCGTCTCTCTATACCTATGGCCAAGAATGGGCGACAGGTTTATCCCGGCCATCTCACCGAGATCACCATCAAGACCTACCAGGCGAGGTTCCTCCTCTCCCCAAATCGGCTGGTCAATGCGCTGATCCTGGGAGTGCTGGGCTACGCCCAGGCCAAGTACGGGATGGTGATCTGCGCCGTCGTATGGGCCTCCAATCACGCACACATCCTTTGTGTACCGCACTCCGGCGAGCAGCTCGCCGGCTTCTGCCAGCTGCTCAAGAGCAATGTCTCGAAAGAGGTGGGAAGACTCCGCCGATGGGCCGGCGGCATCTTTGGCGATCGCTACAGCGACGTCGTGGTGACTCACGAGGAAGCTGCCCAGATCGGGAGGCTTCGTTACCTCTTGAGCCACGGCGTGAAAGAAGGAATCGTGAAGCGGCCCCAGGACTGGCCGGGTATCCACTGCGCCAAGGACCTCTTGAGAAAGAGCTTCGAGATTACCGGCGGACGATGGATCGATCGCAGCGGTCTCTTCGACGCTCGCAGGGAAGCCAGAGCCAAGAAGCGCAGGAACCGAGTCAAGAGACCGTCTGAGGCCGACTTCACCAGCGACCAGATCGTCTACCTCTCCAAACTCCCCTGCTGGGCAGATCTCGACGACGACGAGTACTTTGAGAGGATCCGCGATCTCATCGCCGGAATCCTCGAAGACTACGAAGACATCCGCGCCAAGGTGCCGCGAGACGCCGTGAAGCGCGTGCTTCGCCAGAACCCCAGGCATCAGCCCACGACCACCAAGAAGGGCCCCAAGCCAGTGTGCCACGCGGCCACCCGAGAAGTCCGTCGCATCTTCCGGGAGCAGCGTCGCGAATGGGTTCAGCAGTACCGAATGGCGTCTGCCACCCTCCGCGAGGGATGCCTCGAGGCACTCAAGCTCTTTCCGCCCGAGGCGTTCCTCCCCCGGCTTCCTTGGAGCGCCCTACCAGCCCGGCAGCCGCCGTAGCAGTCCAAAGCGACCGGGAAGCAATACGGCGTCCGGTGGCGCTCCAGAAGCAGGAGGCCAGCACTAGCCTGCGCTCGTGAACTTTCTGTCGTGGCCTGAGCCTCCAGACGTTCAAAGCAACGCGCGGACAGACCTCGAGCTCTGGCCAGCCGGCCGGGTCGGGCCGCTTCGCCCGGATTGTCATCACACCCGAATGCAACCAGCCCGAGCATTCGAACGCCTCCGACACCGTCCACTACGAAGCCTCTGACATCGTCCATTCGACATCGTCCATTCCTACGAAGCCTCTGACATCGTCCATTCCCCTCTGCCGCGGCCGTACTCAGGCCATTTGGGGTCTCCACGATCCGGCCGTTGACCGCAATCTCAGCGATCCCGTGGAACTCCAGCGACTCCTGGTACCAGTCGTCGGGTGGCCTCGGCACCGGGAAAGGGCGGGCTCAGGTGCGATTCAAAAAGCTCTCGATGTGCGCCGCGAACTGACGGAACTCCGGCAAGCCGGTGTTCAGCACCCGGTGCAACACAGACAGATCGACCTCGAGATAACCGTGAACGAGCACGTTACGAAACCTGGCGCCAAAGCTGCTGGGCAGCGCGCCGACCGCGGCGAGCCCGTCGATGGCGCTTGCATAGTCGGGCACGTCGTGTCCCATTCCGGCGGCGATGTGGGTTGCGATATCGAGTGTGTTCTGAGCGCATAGCTGGAGGCCGCGCTCCACGGTCCAGCGCTCGTCGGAGTCCTCGCGCAGCAGATCGGCCGGTCTGCCGGTGTGGGGCTCGAGAGCGACGACGGCGCGATGCAACGCCAACAGGTGACGGCGAATCACCCGATCGTCGATCTTCCCCGGGCTCATGAGCGGAGAGTCGTGACCGGCAGCGGTTCCAGCCCGATCCGGTCTACTTTCTCCAACTGAGGCAGGTAGTCACAGTAGCGAGACAGGGCCCTCCCCTCGCGCCCGGTAGTCGCGCGAAGATCCCTCGCCAACACGCGGACGCCGTCGCGGAGGACTCGGTGGTAAAGCAACGGTGGGGCGCGATTGAGGATCACGAGGTCGATCCGATCGGTGCCGAGCCCCGCCATGAGAACCGTCGTGAGCTCGGCGCGATAGCCAAATGAGCTTTCGCTGATCCGGCCCTCGTCAACGACGACCGCGACGTCGATGTCGCTGTGGCGCTGAGCCCGATCCCGGGCCGTAGAACCGAAGAGGTACGCCTCGAGCACTTCGGCGCGTGGCTCGAGAAGCCCGCGCAGCCGTTCCAACAAGGCGTCGAGGTCTACTTTCCCCACTTCCATCGATTCCAGCATAACGGATTGACACGGGGCCAGACCCCGGTGGATTGGCGCGCGGCACGAGTAGCGGGTCGTGGCCCGAGCTTGGGACCGGCTCCGGCTCCGTACTGCCTAGCATCCGGTCCTTCCTCCGGTGGACGACGAGATTGGCGCAAGGGAGCGGTGGGGAACGGGAGCTTCGAGGGTCCCACAGCACGCTCGGGGCTGCTATGTTCGGCGCTCGTTCTGATGTCCGAAAGGCGCTGCTGATGAAAAGAGCCTGCCTCGCCTTGGCCCTAGGCCCGACCCTGCTTTCGATCGCGCTCTCGACCGTCGGGTGTCGCGACCAGGTCGTCGACCCCGAGCTCCAACGCCAGTTGGCGCGGGCCGAGAACGTCGTCATCTACCGCGACGACTTCGGTGTTCCGCACATCTACGGCAAGAGCGATGCGGACGCGGTCTTCGGACTGCTCTATGCCCAGAGCGAAGACGACTTTCCTCGGGTCGAGCGCAACTACATCTGGGCGACGGGCCGCCTGGCCGAGGTCGACGGAGAAGGGGCACTATTCAGTGATCTTCGCGCCCGGCTCTACATGACACCGGAAGAGGCGATCACGGCGTATCGGTCGGCGCCACCGTGGCTGCAGGAGCTGTGCGTCGCCTTTGCCGACGGCGCCAACTACTACCTGCACACTCATCCCGAGGTCGAACCGCGGTTGCTCACTCGCTTCGCGCCGTGGATGCCGATGTTCTTCAGCGAAGGCTCGATCGGCGGCGACATCGAGCAGATCCCGCTCGATGGCATCGAGCAGTTCTATGGGCCGCGGGCTTCTGGCGAGGGAGCGTCCGAGGCCGCCGTTGCGGTGGCGGCCCGGTTCGAAGAAGCCGAGCCTTCTGCGCTGGGGGAACGAAATGAAGAGCTGAACGAAGAGCTGAAGGAAAAGGCGGACGAAGAGCCGCGAGGCTCCAACGGCATCGCAATCTCGGGGGAGCGCACCGCGTCCGGCAGCGCCATGCTCCTGATCAATCCTCACACCTCGTTCTATTTCCGCGGTGAGGTGCACGTGGTCAGCGAAGAGGGGCTCAACGCGTACGGCGCCGTGACCTGGGGCCAGTTCTTCGTCTACCAGGGCTTCAACCAGCACAACGGCTGGATGCACACCTCGACCCACGTCGATTTCATCGATGAGTTCGTCGAGAACGTCTCCGAACAGGACGGCAAGCGGGTGTACCAGTACGGCGACGAGCAGCGTCCCGTCAGGGCCAGTGAAGTCACACTGCTGTTTCGGGACGGGGACCGGCTTCGCGAGCGCACATTTCCGATGTACCACACCCATCACGGGCCGATCACCCACCAGATCGAGGGGCGCTGGGTCTCGACCAAGATCAACTGGGATCCGGTGAACGCACTGCGCCAGTCCTATCTCCGGACCAAGACCAAGAACCACGACGAGTTCCGCGAGATGATGGAGATCCGCACCAACTCTTCGAACAACACCGTCTACGCCGACGCCGACGGCAGCATCGCCTACTACCACGGCAACTTCGTTCCGCGGCGAGACCCGCGCTTCGATTTCTCAAAGCCGGTCGACGGCAGCGATTCCGCCACGGACTGGCAAGGCCTGCACGAAGTAGACGAAGTGATCAGCCTGCTCAATCCGGCCACCGGGTGGTTGCAAAACGCGAACTCCACCCCTTTCACAGCCGCCGCCCAGAGCAGCCCGAAGCGGGAGGACTACCCGACCTACATGGCGCCGGACCCGGAGAACTTCCGAGGAATTCACGCCGCACGACTGCTGCCAAAGGTCTCGGGGCTCACCCTCGATGGATTGATCCAGCTGGCCTACGACCCGGCTCTTCCTGGCTTCGAGGTTCTGATTCCCGGTCTGATCCAGGCCTTCGACCGCTCGAGCGGCAAGGCTCCAGAGCTCGTCGGACCAATCGAAGTGCTCCGCGCTTGGGATTTCAAAGTGTCGGTCGACTCGGTCGCGATGTCGCTCGCGCACTTCTACGCGTCGCTCTACAGCCGCGACGGCAAAGCGCCCCCTGGGCTCTCCGACGTCGAGCGCTTCCACCACTTCGCCTCGAAGTCGCCCGATCGCGAGCGACTCGGGATGTTCCAGCAGGCCGTCGACCAGATCGAGGGGGACTTTGGCAGGTGGGACACGCCCTGGGGCGAGATCAACCGCTTTCAGCGGCTCGACGGAACGATCGACGGTCGATTCGCCGATGACCAGCCCAGCCTTGCGGTCGGCATGGCCTCTGGCCGTTGGGGCGCTTTGGCGTCCTTCGGTGCTCGCGCTTTCCCCGGCACTCGGCGGATCTACGGGACTAATGGCAACAGCTTTGTCGCCGTGGTCGAGTTTGGACCGAGAGTCCGCGCCAAGAGTCTGCTCGCGGGGGGCCAGAGCGGCGATCCCGCCTCACCGCACTTCGATGACCAGGCGCAGCGCTACGTCGATCGTCGGTTCAAGGACGTCGCCTACTACCGCGAAGACGTCGAGCGCCGCGCACTGCGCTCCTATCGACCGGGGCAATAGCCTCTATCGGTCATCGTTTCAGTCTTCGAAATACTTCCGCCCATAGGCGTTGGCACAGCAACGGGCTTCGGCACTAGTTCCAGCGCAGGGCACGCACCGGATCGATCGTCGCCGCGTGGCGTGCAGGCACCGTGGCCGTCAAGAGGGCAGCCGAAAGCAGCAAGACTGCGGGGATCATCCATGCCAGGATGTTGTCCCCTTGGACGCCATAGAGTTGGCTCTCGATCCATCGGCTTGCGGGCCTCCCGGCGATCAAGCCGATCGCGATGCCGCTCAGGGTCAGCGCCAGGGTCCGGCGCAGAATCAAGGACCGGATCTCTCTCGGCGTCGCCCCACAGGCGACGCGCACTCCGACCTCGCGAGTCTTCTCGGAGACGACTTGAGCCAACGCGGCGGAAAGCCCCACCAAGGAAAGGACGGTGGCGAGAGCGGCGAAGAGCGTGAAGAGGAGGGCGGCCTGACGCCGGTCCGCGATCAGATTGCCAGCAAGCTCGTCCAGAGTCGCGACGTCATAGATCGGGACCTGAGCGTCGAGTTCTCGCACGACGGCCCGCACCGCGGGGAGTAGAGCCCGCGGATCGTCCTGAGTGCGGAGCAGCAGAGCCATGGCCGGCGCCATCACCCCGCCAAGGAACGATTTCTCGGCCTGCCCGCGGTAGAGAAAGAAGATCGGAGAAGGAGAACCTGAGAGGTGCTGGAGTCGCGCATCGGCGACCACGCCGACAACCTCGAACGGCTCGGAAGTCTGATGCAGAAGCACCCGTTGGCCCAGCGGGTCCCGATCCCGCCAGAACTCGCGGGCCGCGGCCTCGTTGATCAGAAGGACGCCCGGGCTGGATGACGTGTCCCGTTGGTCGAAGTCGCGGCCGCGCAGGATCTTGCAACCGATGGTTCGGAAGTATTCGGCGCCGATCAGAGAGTGCGCGGCGTTCGGCATATCACTTGGCGGCGTCTCGGATCCCTCGAGCTCGAAACTCATCTGGGCGAGTAGCGCCGAGCCTGCCAGCATCAGTCCGGAGGCGAGGCTGACGCTTTCCACCCCCGGCAAGCGGGTGAGCCGGGCTACTAGGTCGTCATAGAAGCTGGTGACCCGGCTTGGCGGCCAACCCCGCGAGGCGACATCGACGGATGCCCGAAGTACGCGCTCCGGCTCGAAGCCGGGCTCGATCGAGCGCAGGGCGAAGAGAGTCGTTTGGGTCAGGCCCGCCGCAACGACGACGAGGAAGCACACCGAGATCTGCAACAGAGTGAGCAGCTCGCGAGCGCTCAACCGAAAACGGCGAACCTTCGGCGGCCCACTGCCTGCGAGCAGCGCGAACGGATCGCTTCGGCTGACTTGCCAAGCCGGCCAACCTCCGAAGCCCAGAGTGCAGATCAACGTCACCACGACGGTCACGAGCAGGGTCCACGGTTTGAGGGCCAGCTCGAGGTCGACCACTACGATGGGCAGACTGAGGCTCTTGAGAAACCCTCGATGGATGACCACCAAGAGAACACCTAGTCCTCCACCGCAAAGGCCGAGCAACACGCTCTCCGCCAACAAGGTGGCTGCCAAGGCGGCGCGACTCTGGCCAAGGCATAGCCGGACTCCCAGATCATGCTGTCTCCTCAGAGCGCGCCCGAGAAGCAACCCACAGACGTTGAAGCAGACGGCGAGCAGGACCAAGACGAGGCCAACGCCAAGAAACGAGAGGTAGCGCTTCAGGCTTTCTCTTCCGTGCGCCTTCGCGATCACCTCGAGCAACGGCCGGATTTTGAAAACCAGCCCGTGGTTCGGGTGCTCGGCGTCGATTCGTTGATCGACGACTTCGACCGCGACCTGGGCCTCCTCGAGGCTCCCTCCCTGTGCGATTCGACCGAAGAGGTCGAGCCACCTTTGGTGCCGGTCGAGCTTGCCGGCGAAGGTGGAATAGATCCCGGTCGCGAACTGGTCGTAGAGATCGAGGGGCAACCAAACCGTCGTGCGATCGCCGCCAGGCCCTCGGAAACCCGGTGGCGCGATACCGATCACCGTCAGGCTGTTGCCGTTGAGCTGGATCGACTCACCAATGAGCTCAGGATCGCCCTGGAACCAACGGCGCCAGGCGCCGTACTCGAGCACGGCGACCGGCCCGTCTCGGTGATCGCTCGGAGCCGCGCCCGAGAAGAACTGGCCGGCGGCCGGCTGAACCCCCAGGGTTTGGAAGTAGTCGGAGCTCACCGCCGCAGCGGTGACCCGCTCGGTGAGCTCCGCCGTGGTCAATGCCAGATCCAGACGGGCCGACGCCACGACCTGCGAGAGCGCCTGCTGACCCTCGCGAACGTCGAGATAGTCAGCCCACGAGAACTTCCCTGGAGTGTCCGGGTAGCTCGCGGTCGCGGCGTAGATGGCCACCAGGGTCTCTGGACTCGAGAGGCCTGGCGGAGCAGTCATGAAAAGTGCTTGAACGAACGCCACGAGCGTGGCGACGCCCGTCAAGGCGACGCCCAAGATGAGGACCACGCCGGTAGAAATCGCGGGATCGGCGCGCAAGCCGCGAACCGCGTCACGAACGATCTCCCAGAGCTTCATCGGTGCAGAATCGTAGACGTCAATGCTTCAGGTTACGGCCGGAGTCACGGTCTTCGGCATTGGGGCAGGGCTCTAGCAGCCCGTGGTGAAAGTCAGGATGCCCGCATTGCGAGCGCCGTGGGCCCAGGTGCAAGAAGGAGCGACGGAGGCGATGCTGGGACATCGTCGAGGAGCTCCGACGCCGCAGATGGGTCCACGCCGCCGCAACCCGAA
>JAQBHE010000689.1:0-7522 GCA_032128015.1 Holophagae bacterium | reverse complement strand
TTGGCGGCTTCGAGGAAGCTCATGGTTGTGATGGTCTCGCTGGGATTCTAGAACGTCGGCTCGCATCGAAGGCGATGCGTGATTCCGCTGAGTTCGCTTGTGGAGGCCGTGGCGCTTCCCATCGGCCGCAATGCAACGGGTTCACGGATCCCGCGCCGATATCTGCTCGAGTCTGGAGGACCGTCGCGCAGAGCCGTCGCCAGATCTCCCTTTCAACTTCGGGGCTTGCGCTCTTCAGGCTTCGCGACCCTCAACGATACTCTTCAAAATCCGGCAGCGGGGCGTCGAAATCTTCGGAGATCTCGACGAGCCCTTTCGCGGAACCGAGCACGCGTTGCGGCCGCCCGTCGTTTGCCTCGAGGCCAAACGCACTCGCGAGCAACTCATAGGACCGCCGCCGCGCCGCTGGGTCGTGGGTGATGGTGAGGATCACGAGCTCGTCGACCGCGAGCTCGTCGGCAAGCGCTGTGAGTCGCTCACGCACTCGTTCCGGCGACCCGACAAGCGATCGCCGCCGCAGCTTCTCGAGAGTCACCCGGTCGCTGTCGGTGTATGGGTAGTCCTGGGCTTCTGCAACCGACGGGAACGGACCGTACTCGCCGCGGGTGATCTTCACCCACCATAGATAGCGGCTGAGCGATAGCCGATCCGCCTCGTCGTCGGTGTCCGCGCACAGAGCCGACACCCCGACGTTCGCCAACGGCGCGTCGAGAACCCCGGGACGAAACTCCGCGCGGTAGCGCTCGAGCGCCTCGGCGGTGCTCGATGGGTTGATGAAGTGGGCGTGCGAGTACGCGCAACCAAGCTGGCCGGCGAGGACCGCGCTGTCGATCCCGGAGCCGAGAAGCCAGAGCTCGGGGGTGGTCGCCACGTCGGGGGTGGCGCGGACCCGGCCGTAGAGCGGGTGTTCGAGCTCGTGCCCGGCGAGAAAGTCGATCAGCTGGACCACCTGGTCGGGGTAGCGGTCGATGCCGAGCTCGCGGCCGTAGGCGAGCACCGCCGCGGTCAGTTGGTCGCTGCCGGGGGCGCGGCCGATGCCGAGGTCGATGCGCCCCGGGTACAGGGTCTCGAGCAGCCGAAACTCTTCGGCGACCTTGAGCGGGCTGTAATGCGGGAGCATGACGCCCCCCGAGCCGACGCGGATTCGTGACGTGCGCTCGGCGACCAGCGGGATCAGGATCTCTGGACTCGCGCACGAGAGCGCGCTCGAGTTGTGGTGCTCGGCTAGCCAGTAGCGGCGGTAGCCGAGTCGGTCGACATGCTCGGCGAGCTCGAGGGTCTCGCGCAGGGCCGCCGCCGCGGTGCTGCCGCTTTTGACCGGCACCTGGTCGAGGACGCTGAGTGTGATGGGGGTCATGATGAGGCGCTTGCGGGACCGAAGGCGACAGGAGTTATTGAGGGGGGCCGTTCGATCATTGTCGGGCGGCGTGAGTGGCTCTCTCGCAGTGGCCAGAACCCGTGATCCTACCGTCGCACGCTGGTGTCGCACGCTGGTTGCGTTGGCCGTCCTCGGCGATCTACCCTATGGCGGCTGCGTCGCAGGACATCGTTCGGCTGCCTTGACACACGGCGCTGCGGCGAACGGCCGCCCAAGCTCGGCCGCTACGTTCGGAAGAAGAACGGAGTTTCATGCGCATCGCGACCTGGAACATCAACGGGCTGCGCGCCCGGCTCGACTTCCTCAAGCACTGGCTGGCCGCCCGCGAGCCCGACATCGTTGGACTTCAGGAGCTCAAGCTCGACGACGACCTGCTCTCTGACGACCTATTCGCGGACGTCGGCTACCACACGGTCGCCCACGGCCAGAAGGCCTGGAACGGGGTCGCGATCCTGTCGCGTGAGCCGGCCGAGGTGGTGCAGCTCGGGCTGCCGTCCCAGGAGGGCCTAGGGGCTCGGCTGATCACCGCGCGGACCGGCGGGCTCACCTTCTCGACGATCTACTGTCCGAACGGCAAGCATGTGGGCCATGAGGACTTTCCGCGAAAGCTCGACTGGCTCGACGCGTTGATCGACCATGTTTCGAACGTTCATCGGGGCGATCCCAGCTTCGTCCTATGCGGCGACTTCAACCTCTGTCCAGGACCGCTCGACACCTGGAGCGAAGAGTTGCTGGCCGGTGGCATCTTCCACACCTCCGAGGAACGGTCGCGCTTCACCCGCTTGCTCGACCTCGGCCTGGTAGACCTCTATCGCCATCACCACCCCGACGGTCGTTCGTTCTCGTGGTGGGACTACCGAGCCGGCGCCTTTCACCAAGACCACGGCCTGCGAATCGACTTCTTGGTCGCGGCACCGGAGGTCGCGGCGCGGGTGCGCGAGGTCGCGACCGACCGCGACTACCGCAAGAAGAAGGACGGATTGATTGCGAGCGATCACGCGCCGGTGATCGTTGACCTGGAGTGACCTGGGGTTATCGCCCGGCCGGACGCTGCCCCTTGTTGACGAGTACGACCATCGGTCATACCCTTGTGCTCATGCCGACAGCCAAGATCGCGATCTCGATCGACCCGGACGATCTCGAAGAGCTGGACGCCTTGGTCCGTCGTGGCGTCGGTGCGAGCCGTAGCGGGCTGATCCGAGACGCGGTGCGCGAGAAGCTGCAACGACTCAAGCATGTGCGGCTCGCCCAAGAGTGCGCCAAGCTGGACCCCGTGGCCGAGCGAGCGGAAGCCGAGGTGTGGTCGAGCGGCGAGGCCGAATGGCCCGAATACTGAGGGGCGATGTCCATTGGGCGGACCTCGAGCCGACCCGCGGTCATGAGCAAGCGGGCCGTCGGCCGGTCCTGGTGCTCAGCCACGAGGTGTTCAATGAGCGCTCCGGGACGGTGATCGCGGTCGCGGTAACGAGCCAGGAGCCACGAGCTGGGTTCCCGCTCTCTGTGGAACTGCGGTCGGCGCGCCTGCCGAAGCAGTCGTGGGCCAAGATGGGACAGATTCGGACGCTTTCTTCGGAGCGATTGGGGAAGCGGTTGGGCCGCGTGTCGCCGGAAGACCTGGTCCTGGTCTTGGACGGCCTCGACGAGATCATCGGTGGCTAACGCTCACTCTCTACCGCCTGAACTCGGGCGAGGCCTTCCGCTCAGCACGCTGGGCGTAGAAGAGGTCCCGACGGAGCTGCAGGTTCATCCCTAAACCGGCTGAGGGTCCGAAGAACTTCGCCAGGCGTAGTGATGTCGACGGGCTGATACCTCGCTTGTCGGTCACTGCATCGGGTCCGGGATCCGCCGCCATTTACTGATTGACCGCCGCCTGATCGAGATACTCGGCGAACCGCTCGCGAGCCCGCGCCGCCCGCGTCGGACGGTGCTCCGACGGCACTTCGACCGCACCGTAGCCCTTCAAGATCTTGCGCGCGATTGTCACCTTGTGGACCTCGTCGGCGCCGTCGACCAGCCTTGCCGAGCGGGCGGCGCGGTACATCCGCTCGAGCGGCATGTCGGTCGAGAAGCCGAGCGCGCCGTGGACCTGAATCGCGCGGTCGATGACGTTGTAGAGCACCTGCGCGCCGAACACCTTGATCGTCGCGATCTCGATCCGCGCGTTCTCGGCGCCTACCTGGTCCATCTTCCACGCCGCGTGGAGGGTGAGCAGGCGCGCCGCCTGCATCTCCATGTGGCTGGTGGCGATCCAGTCCTGGACCATCTGCTTCTCTGACAACAGCGAACCGTGGGCGTAGCGCGACACGGCACGCTCGCACAGCATGTCGAAGGCGCGGTGGCTGAGACCGAGCCAGCGCATCGCATGGTGGATACGTCCCGGGCCGAGTCGCTTCTGGGCGAGCACGAATCCCTGGCCGATTCCGGATTCGCCGCCGACCACCGCGTCGAACGGCAGTCGCACGCTGCGGTAGCGAATCTCGGCGTGGCCGCCGGGCTCACCGGTCTTGTGGTCTGGGTGGTCCATCGTCGGCACGTCGCGGATGATGTCGAGCCCCGGGGAATCGGTCGGCACGATGAACATCGATGACCCTTGGTAGGGGTGGACGTCGGTGTCGGTGACCGCCATGGTGATCAAGAAGTCGGCGCGCGAACCGTTCGAAGTGAACCACTTGTGGCCGTCGATCACCCACTCGTCGCCCTCGCGACGGGCGCGGGTCTGGAGCAGCTTGGGGTCGGAGCCGGCGGTGTGCGGCTCGGTCATCGAGAACGCGGAGCGCAGCTCGCCGGAGAGCAGCGGCTCCATCCAGCGCTTCTTTTGGTCGGGAGTTCCGCCCAAGGCGAGCAGCTCGGCGTTTCCAGAGTCGGGAGCGTTGTTGCCGAAGATCGACGGCGCGTAGCGGCAGGCGCCGAGGATCTCGTGCATCAGCGCCAGTTTGACCTGGCCGTAGCCGCCGCCGCCGAGCTCGGGCGGCAGGTGACAGGCCCACAGGCCGCGGCGTTGGACCTCGCGCTTGAGCGGCGCGACAACCCTCTTGAGCGTTTCCTCGTCGACCGCGAGCTCCTCGAGCGGGATGATCTCGTCGCGCACGAACTCGCGCATCCACACCAGTTGTTCCTCGAATTCGGGATCGGTCGCGAAGTCCCAGGCCATGTCGATGCTCCAGCGGGCGGCGGCGCCTCAGGTTGCGCGGCCAGCGGAGAATCCGAGCCGGCCGATGGGTTACGGGGGCGCTGATGGTAGCAGGGGTGCAGGGACCGAAACGCCGACGCCTCGTGACCGACGGGTGACAACTCGGCCGCCCGGACGAGTACGGTTGCCATACCACGTCCGAGCGCGGTTCGCCGGGAGATTGAATGAGCACCGTTTCCGAAGCCACCTTCGTGCACTACCTGCCGATCGTGACGACCGCGATGTCCGCGGTCTTCTGCGTCCTGCTGCTGCGCCGCTACCGGGTCCGCCGCAGCGGGCCGCACTTGCTGTGGTGGGGGATCGGGATCTTCTTCTACGGGCTCGGCACCGCGCTCGAGAGCACGATCACCTTGTTCGGCAACTCGGTGCTCTTGACCAAGCTGTGGTACATCGCCGGCGCGCTCCTCGGCGGCTATCCGTTGGCTCAAGGCTCGGTGTTCTTGCTGCTGCCGCGCCGCACCGCGCGGATTCTCACCGCGGTCACTTTGCCGTTCCTGGCGGTCGCCGCCGTTCTCGTGCTGCTGTCGCCGCCGGTGCTCGGTGCGCTCGAGTCGCATCGGCCTTCGGGAGCGGTGCTCGGCTGGTCCTGGGTGCGACTCCTCACTCCGTTCATCAACCTCTACGCCGTGGTGTTCCTGATCGGCGGCGCGCTGCTGTCCGCTGCCCGCTACGCGCGTGGCCGAACCGCCGATGACCGTGCGCGGGCGATCGGCAACTCGCTGATCGCGTTCGGCGCGATTCTGCCGGGTATCGGCGGCGGCATGGCGAAGGCCGGGATGGTCGAAGCGCTCTACGTCGGCGAGCTGGTCGGCCTGGTGTTCATCTGGGCCGGATACGCGGTGTGCGTGCGCTCGCCACGGCCAGCACCGAACTTCGCGCCCGCCACGTCCTGACCGTGTACCGATCGGGGCGAACCGCGAGCCCCCCTGGCACACTCCCTATTTCTGGACCACGACCGCGGGCCGGTGCTCGTCCATCCGAACCCGCCACGCTCGCCGCGTTTCGGCAGGCGCTCACCAGTTGTCTTCACGGTACTCATCCGCCATCCGGCGTCGCTGATAGGCCTGCCAGGACGCCTCGTCCTCTGCGACTTGCCAGCCGTGTCGGTCGAGGTGGTCGTGCACCTGACCGCGAATGCGCTCGGCTTCGAGGAGCTCGGCGAGCAGACCGGAACGGCTGGTGCCGCGCTTCGCGGCTTCTTGGTCGGCGAAGGCTACGAGCTCCTTGGACAGGGAGATTCCGATCTTCATCCCTCGATGCTGTCACGGTATGTATGCGGTATGACCATCATCGCGTCCCTCTCATAGGGTAGCGGCCGAGCTTGGGCGGCCGACGTCCCTGGAGGGATGCTTCGGACCGTGGAAGGTCTAATGCCAGAGAAATGGCGCTCCCTCGAGTGTCTTCTGTTCAGGCGGCCGCGTTGAGCGCAGCTCCCGCTACAAAAAAATCGCGCGCATGATGAAGAAGAACATCGCTGCCAGCCCGGCGCCGACCGGCAGGGTCACCACCCACGACGCGACGATTCCGAACACCACCCGCATCTCGATCGCCGCGAGCCCGCGCGCCATGCCGACGCCGAGCACCGCGCCGACGATGATGTGGGTGGTTGAAACCGGCAGACCGAACCGCGAGGCGATGACCACAGTGGTGGCGGCGGCGAGCTCGGCGCAGAAGCCGCGGCTCGGGGTCAGCTCGGTGATCCGGGTGCCGATGGTCTTCATCACTCGGTAGCCGAGGGTGGCGAGGCCGAGGACGATGCCGCCGCCGCCGAGCGCCAGAATCCACAATGGCAGCGCCGATTGCTGGGACACCGTGTTGGTCGCAACCGCGCTGATCACCGCGGCCAGAGGTCCGATGCCGTTGGCGACGTCGTTCGAGCCATGGGCGAACGCCATCGAGCAGGCGGTGAACACGCACAGCGGCGCGAACACTTTCTCGACGCTGGCGTAGTGGAAGTCCCGCTCCGCTTCGGGGTCGATCTCGACCCGCCGGATGAGCAGCGTGCCGACCGCCGCCACCGTGACGCCCACTGCGATCGCGACCCCCATGGTCTGGCCGACGCTGAGATCGAGGTCGAGATGGGAGAGCCCTTTCCACACTGTCAACAGCGCCAGCAGCACTCCCATCACGAACACATAGATCGGGCCGTAGCGCTTGGCCGCCTCGAGCGGCCGGTCGGCGTCGAGGATCAACCGGCGGACGCTGGTCACCAGTAGGAACGCGATCGTGGCGCCGAGGAGCGGCGACACCAGCCAGCTCGCGACGATGCCGCCGACCTTGGTCCATACGATGGCCTCGGGACCGAGGCCCACGAGCCCGAACCCGATCAGCGAGCCGACGATGGTGTGGGTGGTCGATACCGGCCAGCCCCAGTAGCTGGCGGCCATCAACCAAAGGCCTGCGGCGAGCAGCGCCGAGAGCATCCCGAGGACCAAGATCTCGGGCGACCCCACCGCCGCCGGGTCGACGATGCCGCTACGGATCGTAGACGTGACGTTGCCGCCCGCAAGGAAGGCGCCGGCGAACTCGAACACCGCCGCGATCAGGATCGCCTTGCGGACGGTGATCGCTCCCGAGCCCACCGAGGTGCCCATGGCGTTGGCGACATCGTTGGCGCCGACCCCCCAGGTCATGTAGAGGCCGAAGATGATGGCGAGGACGACGAATGTGGTCGCGAACTCCATGGCGATATTCCTAGCGCGTTTCTCTAGCGCGTTCCTAGCGCGCGATTAGCAGGCGGAGGCGGTCGCCAACGTCTTCGGCGAAGTCGGCGACGTCGCCGATGATCCGGATCAGCTCGTACCAGAAGACCACGTCGAGAGGCTTCATGCTGTCCTCGCGCTCGAAGAGCAGCCGCACCAGTTCCATCCCCTGGTCGTCGGTGACGCCCTCGAGCCTGTTGAGCTCGTCTACCATTTAGTGCACGCGGTCGACCGAACGGCCACGAAACGAAG
>JAQBHE010000688.1:0-2639 GCA_032128015.1 Holophagae bacterium | reverse complement strand
GGCCGGTCGAGCCCGGCGGATGGCCGGTCGAGCCCGGCGGATGGCCGGTCGAATCCGGCTGATGGCCGGTCGAGCCCGACGTAGAGTTCGCTATCCTCGCCCGCGAATCATCAGAGGGAGAGAAGCGATGACGATGACAGTCCTGGTCACCGGAGCCAACCGCGGTCTCGGTCTCGAGATGGTGCGCCAGCTGGGGGAGTCCGGAGAGCGAGTGATCGCGACCGCTCGCGACCGCGCTCAGGCGCTCGACCTCCAAGAGCTCGCCGCGACTCTCGCCCGCCGCGGCTGCAAAGTGCGCATCGAGAATCTCGATGTCGCGTCCGACGACAGCGTGCTGTTGCTGGCCGACCGCCTGGCCGGCGAGCCGATCGACGTGCTGATCAACAACGCGGGAATCGGCGGCGATCGGCGGCCGTTGTTCGAGCAAGAGATCGACAACTATCGCCAGTGTTTCGAGGTCAACAGTCTGGGCCCGCTACGCACCACCCTCGCGCTGTGCGGCTCGCTGCGCGCCGGCAGCGTCAAGAAGATCGTCAACGTCAGCAGCCAGCTCGGCAGCATGACCCTCAACACCGCCGGCGGCTACCACCCGTACCGGGTGTCGAAGGCGGCGCTCAACATGGTGTCGAGGACCCTCGCCGCTGAGCTGGCGCGCGAAGGTTTCGTCTGCGTGGCGTTTCACCCGGGCTGGGCGCGCACCGACATGGGAGGGCCCCAAGCGCCGGTGTCGGCGAAGGAAAGCGTCGGCGGGTTGTTGCGCCTGATCGGGCGTCTCGGTAAGGCGGACAACGGCAAGTTCTACGACTGGAACGGCCAGGAGCTGCCCTGGTAGCCGCCAAACGCCGACGTCCGGGGGGCCGTCTCCGATGAACCGCGACGCGATGGTCGAGCGGCTGCTCGACCCCGGCGCGCGCGCCGCCGAGGTGCTCGACATGGTGGTCGTCGGCGGCGGCGCCACCGGCGTCGGGATCGCGGTCGACGCGGCGTCGCGCGGCTACACCGTCGCCCTCCTCGAACAGAGCGACTTCGGGAAGGGCACGTCGTCGCGGAGCACCAAGCTGGTGCACGGCGGGGTGCGCTACCTGCAACAGGGCAACATCCCGCTGGTGATGGAGGCGCTCAAGGAGCGCGGGATCCTGCGTCAGAACGCACCACATCTGGTGCGCGATCTGCCGTTCGTGGTGCCCAACTACGCCTGGTGGGAGGCGCCGTTCTACGGCATCGGAATGAAGGTCTACGATGCTCTTGCCGGCAAGTACGGCTTCGGCCCTTCGCGCAATCTCAGCCGCGACGAGACCATCGCGCGGATCCCGACGATCGAGACCGAAGGGCTGCGCGGGGGCGTGGTGTACCACGACGGTCAGTTCGACGACGCTCGGTTGCTGATCCACTTGGTGATGACCGCGGCCGAGCAGGGCGCGATCCTCGCCAACTACACCCGGGTGGTCGGCCTGTCGCGTGGTGCCGACGGCTTTCTCGCCGGGGTGCGCGCCGTTGACCTCGAGACCGGTCGGGCCTTCGAGCTGCCGGCGCGGGTGGTCATCAACGCCACCGGCGCCTTTTCCGACCAATTGCGTCAGCTCGATGATCCGTCGGCGGTGGCGATGGTGCGACCGAGCCAGGGAGTTCACTTGGTGCTGCCCCGGGCGTTCCTGCCCGGGGACTCCGCGATCATGGTGCCCCACACCGACGACGGTCGGGTGCTGTTCGCGATCCCGTGGCACGACCGGGCGCTGATCGGCACCACCGATACCCCGATCGACACTCCGATCGACGCCCTCGACCTCGAGCCCCGCGCGCTCGCCGAGGAGGTCGACTTCCTGCTCGCGCACGCCGCCCGCTACCTGACCAAGGACCCGACCCGGGCCGACGTCTTGAGCGTCTTTGCCGGCATCCGACCGCTGGTCGCCAACGTCTCCGAGCAAGGCGAGAAGGGCGGCAAGGGCGATACCGCGAAGATCTCGCGGGAGCACACGCTGACCGTCTCGGAGTCGGGGCTGCTGACGATCGCCGGCGGCAAGTGGACGACCTATCGCAAGATGGCCGAGGACGCGGTGGACCACGCCGCGATGCTGGGAGATCTCGAGCCGCGCGACTGCGTCACCCGTCAACTCAACATCCACGGCTACCACCGCCACGCCGAGCGCTTCGGTGCGCTCGAGCTCTACGGCGCCGACGCCCCCGAGGTGGGTGCGGTCGTGGAGTCGGCGCCGGAGCTTTCCGAGCCGCTCCATCCACGACTCAGGGCTAGCCGTGGCGAGGTGCTTTGGGCGGTGCGTCGCGAGATGGCGCGGACCGTCGACGACGTGCTCGCGCGGCGCACCCGGTCGCTGTTGCTCGACGCGCGAGCGGCGATCGAGGCGGCGCCGGACGTCGCTGCGATGATGGCAGCCGAGCTGCAACGGGATCGTCGCTGGGTCGACGACCAAGTGGCGTCGTTCCAGGAGCTGGCGCGCGGCTATCTGGCTTGAGACGGAAGGAACGAAGAGAGATCAGCGCCGGGTGGAGCAGCTTCGAAGTCGCGCGTCCCGCGGGACCGGCGGATCGCTGCGCTATCATCCGGTCACTTTGCCGCGGACGGAATCAGTTTGATCGAGGTGACGATCAACGGGCCGGGACAGCCAGCGAAGAGCTATCGG
>JAQBHE010000687.1:0-3277 GCA_032128015.1 Holophagae bacterium | reverse complement strand
CGCCACCAGAAGGTCGTGGAAGAGGCGCCGTCGCTGGCGGTCGGTCCGGAGCTGCGTCGGCGAATGGGCGAGGCGGCGGTGCGCGCGGCCTCGGCGGTTGGCTATTGGAGCGCTGGCACCGTCGAGTTCCTGCTCGCGTCGTCGGGAGACTTCTACTTCCTCGAGATGAACACCCGCCTCCAGGTCGAGCACCCGGTGACCGAGATGGTGACCGGCATCGACCTGGTGATCGCCCAGCTCCAGATCGCCGAGGGCGCCGCCCTCGGACCCGAGTTCGACGACGTCGAGCCTCGCGGCCATGCGGTGGAGGTCCGGTTGTACGCCGAGGATCCGTACCACGGCTTCGCACCGTCGCCGGGTCGAATTCGGTTCTTGCGTTTGCCCGAGGGACCCGGGGTGCGCAACGACTGCGGCGTGCTCGAGGGTGACGAGGTGACCATCCACTACGATCCGATGCTCTCGAAGTTGATCGTTTGGGGGCGCGATCGGCCGGAGGCGCTGCGGCGATTGGGCCGGGCGCTACGCGAGCTGCGGGTGGAGGGCATTCGTACCACCGCTCCGCTCTACCTCGACCTGCTTCGAGACCCCGACTTTCTCGCCGCCCGTCTCGACATCGGGCTGCTCGATCGCAAACTCGCCTCGGGCGAGCTGCGCCGCGCCGAGGTTGCCGTTGATCCTGCCGAGACGACCGGCACCGGCGACCCAGGCGAGACGGAAGACCCTATGGCCGCCGATGTGCCGATGATTGCCGCCGCACTCGCCTACCGAGACGCTTGCGCTCGGTTCGAGTCGGCGCCAACCAGGAGCGAGTCGGGGAGCGTCGACGAACGATCCCGATGGCGGCGAGCCGGCCGGTTGGGTGGCTTGCGCCCCGAGCGTTGAGCCGGTACCGGAACGAACGACGGTGACAGCGATGGAACTCTACCTTCGAAGCGACGACCGCGAGGAGCGGGTCGCGGTGGACAAAACCGCCGCCGGTTTCGAGGTCACGATCGGGAACCGGGTCTACCGGGTCGACCGCGTTGCCACCGCCGCCGGTCACAGCCTGATCATCGATGGCCGGCAATGGGAGGCGACGGCGGTTGCCGGCAGCGGCGAGTCCGGGAGCTCGCGCTATTCGGTCAACATCGGCGGTGGCGCGCGCGAGGTCGGCGCGCGTGAGATCACGGTGCTCGAGCCACTGCGCTACCTGGCGTCGCTGCGCGCGAGCAGCGACCGGTCGAGTCGTCCCCACACCGTTTCCGCCTACATGCCGGGCCGGGTGGTGTCGGTGCTGATCGCCGAGGGCGACGTGGTGCGCAAGGGCCAAGGGGTGGTGGTGCTCGAGGCGATGAAGATGGAGAACGAGATCGCGGCCGAGGAAGACGGGCTGGTGACCAAGATCCACGTCTCCCCCGGGGTCGCGATCGAGACGGGCGATCCGCTGTTCGAAGTGGCGCCGCTGCCCGCGAGTGGCGAGGCGGTACCGCCACCCGGTGTCGGCTGATCTCCGTTTTGACGGATCTCAGTGTTGGTTGATCGCGGCGAGCGCCGCGTCCAGCCAGCTCCAGAAACCCGCTTCCGGTCGGCAGCGAATCCGCAGCTCTGCGACCGGCAGGCCGAGACGGGGGGCGAGCTTCCCCCAGTCCTTGGCGGTGGTCAGCACCGAGGCGGAGTGGCGCTGCGCGACCGCGCGGATTCGCTCGAGCGTGCGCTCTGGATAGTCGTGGTGATCCCGGAACACCAGATGCTCGATGACCGCGATCCCGAGATCGCGGGCGGTGCGCTCGACGGCTCCGGGGTGAGCCACTCCGCTCACCAGCACCACCCCCCGTTCGATGCCCGCCGATTCCGCCGATTCCGTCGGCGCGGTCGGCATCGTGCGTACAACCTCGGCGTCGAGAGTGGCCGCGAAGCCGGGGCCGGTGAAGCCGAAGCCGGCGAACCGACTCGCCAGCAGCGGTCCGAGAGCGAGGTCCAGACCGTGCGCCCCGGTGAGCACCAGCGCGTCGGCGCGGGCCGTCGCGGCGAGCGGTTCTCGTAGGCGACCGCTGGGCAGCAGGCGACCGCCGCCAAAGGGGTCGTGCGCCGGCAGGGCCAGGATGTCGAGGTCGCGGGCGACTCGCAGGTGGGAGAAGGCGTCGTCGAGCACGAACACGGTTGAGTCGAGCTCGGCGGCGATCCGGCTCGCCGCCAGCCGGTCGGCCGCGACCACCACAACGACGCCGGGAAGGCTCAGGGCGAGCATGTACGGCTCGTCACCAGTGATACTCGGTGGCAGCAGCGGTCCGTCGCCGCGGCTGACCAAGAGCGGCATGCGGCCGCGCCGCCGGTACCCTCGCGACAAGATCGCAACGCGCTCGCCGCGCTCGCGCAAGTGATCGGCGAGTGCTGCCACCAGCGGTGTCTTTCCGCCGCCACCCCACAGCAGGTTGCCGACGCTGATCGTCGGCCGGCCCAGCGCCACCTGCCGTGTGCGGTACCAGCGGCGCCGCCAGGCGTGGGCTCGAGCGTAGAAGCGCTGCCATGGCGACCGTGCGCGCGCGGGCAGCTCGAACGCGTTGGCGATCATGCTGGGCGGGACTCGAGGACGGGCTCGAGGAGGGGCTCGAGCAGGGCGAGGGTGCGCCCGAGCGCGCCGCGGTCGCGCTCGAACAGCTCGAGCGCCCGGGCGCCGAGGCTCGCCGCCTCGTCGGGGTCGGCGAGCCAGAGCCGCCACACTTCGGCGAGGGCCGCGGGGCTCTCGACCCGGCGCCAGGCGGCGGCGCGGTCGAAGGACTGGGCGATGTCGCGGAAGTTGTGGGTCGACGGGCCGACCGCGATCGGGACTCCGAAGCGCGCGGCTTCGAGGGGGTTGTGTCCGCCCGTCGGCACCAGGCTGCCGCCGATGAAACTGCCGGCGGCGCACCGGAAAGCCGCCGCGAGCTCGCCGAGAGTGTCGAGGAGCAGCACGTCCGGCAAGCTCTCGGGTGGTGGGCGGTCGCCCGGCCATTCGCTCCGCCGCGTCATCTGGAGCTCCGAGCGGCGGATCGTGGCGGCCACTGCGTCGAAGCGCTCTGGGTGGCGAGGAGCCAGCATCAGCAGCGCGCGGCTGCCGCCGCCGAGGCGCGCGAAGGCGTCGAGCACCAGCTCCTCTTCGCCCGGCATCGTCGAACCGGCGATCAGCAGCGGCCGCCCGGCGGCGGCGTTGGCGAGCAGCTGTTCGAGCTCCGGCGCCCGGGACGGCTCGGGGCTGTCGTACTTGAGGTTGCCAGTGACCACGATCCGGTTCGCGTCGGCCCCGAGCTCGAGCAGTCGG
>JAQBHE010000686.1:0-2615 GCA_032128015.1 Holophagae bacterium | reverse complement strand
TTCCCGGCTCCAAAGAAGACGCTGGTGTAAACCCCGATATCGTTCGCGAGCGCCGCCGGTCCCGCCAGGTTGGTGCCAATCCGATTGCCGGCGATCACAGTGCCACGACCGAGAGTGAAGACTCCCTTCGTGGTGTTTCCGGAGATCAGGTTGCCTTCGTCGGCGTCCGCGGTACCGTCACCGTTGGTGCCGATGATGTTGTCTATCGAAGAAGAGAACATCGCGATCCCGCCCCCATTCGGAACCGCGGTCGTTCCGAGATGGTTGGTGCCAATGAAGCTGCATTCGATGCGGTTCCGCGACCCGAAGAGCTCGACGCCGTTCCCCGAAAAGGCGTTCACCACCAACCGGCGCACGATGTTGTCATTGAACAGCATCAGGCCGCCGGCGCCCCCTGCACTCGTGCCGTGAATGACCACCACCGGGCTCGCGGGACACGGCAGTCCGTCCTGCGAAGTACCGTCGAGGAAAACCGGTTCTGTGACAAACGGCAGCGCTGAAGTCGGAGTTATGACGAACGGCGCTGTGCCCGGTAGGGCGAAGGCGATCGTGTCGGGACCGACGTCGCCCGCCGGACAGTCGCCGCTGGCGGCGTTGGTGGTGGCAGCCAGCATGGCGTCGCGAAGCGAGCAAAAACCAGGAGTGGCCTCGGCGGTCGTGGTCACCGTGATCACGGCCGCGCTCGCCAACTCGCTGGCAGCGCCAAGACCCACGAAACAAAGAGCCGTCGCCACCAGGGCGAGGCGCGTCCGACCATGCATGGCAGTCTCCGTTCTCATCGGTCCACGATTCGCGCGGCCCGACACGCAGTTCCGGCAAAATGAACTCGGGGCGATGCTACTACGAACAGCGGCGGAAATCTGGAGCGACGGCCGCCGGAACCTCGCCCGGGTCTACCAACTCCTACGGAAACGCCTCGATATCCCCGGCGCTCGCGAGTCGACCAGCAGGGTTGTGGTACGTCCGCTTCTGGCCGGCGACCGAGTCGGTCACCGTGAGGTCGAACTCCACGTCCGATAGCGCGCCGTAGAAGACCCATTGGTGGCCGTTGATCGACCGGCCGTCGAGGACCTTGACCACCAGCTCGTAGTTCGCCTCATCGAAGAACCAGAACGATCCGGTATCCGAGGTGAGCGGTCGAGCGCGTGCGACCTGGGGATTCCCGCTCCCATCGACCCAACCGACAGACACCTCGAAACGACCGCGCAAGCACAATCGCGCGACGTTCATCGCACACACCTGCTCCGACTCCGGATCCGCCGCCCGCAGCGTGGCTGTCGCCGCGATCGTTGGCGGCACTGTCTCGACCGCGGCCCTCCACCTCGCCGGGGCAACGGCGACGTGCGAAAAGGCGGTGTCAGCGAAGCTCGCGAAGCGGCCCGGGGGATTGTCGTAGAGCCGCAACCGCCGCTGCTGGTGGTCGTAGATTCTGATCGTGTAACCGACGTTGGTGAGAGCACCGCCGAACACCCAGAAACTGCCGTTGATCGCCGTGCCGTCGAGGACCTTGACCATCAGCTCAAGGTTGGCCGGGTCGAAGAACCAGAACCCGCCGGTCTCCCGAGACAGCGGAATCGCCGTTCCCGCTCCGGGGTTGGCCTCGAAGTCCCGCCAGTCGACGGTGACGCTGAAGCGGCCGTCGCCGAGGCACAGTGTCGTCGCTGTGGCCATGCATAGCTCGCTTCGCGCCAGCAGCTCCAGGCGATAGTCCGCCACTGTGCCCACAGTGCCAACTGTGCCGCCGCCGCACCCGGAGACTCCCATCACCTCGACCGACAGGGCGGCGCCGCTCGCGGCCACCTGCATCGCCTCCTCGACGCCGGCGCCGCCGCGGTCGGACCGACCCACAAGCCTCCCGCCGTCGAACAGCTCGAGCGCCAGGTCGCCACACCCGGAGAGCACCACCGACACCTGAGCGAACGGGTCGAGGTGGCCGAGCTCGAAACGATCTCGACCGCCCGCCGCAACCTCGCCCTCGATCGCCACCGGATCCGCGTCGAGGATCGCCGGCAGCCCCACGCTCGCCGATGCCTCCGTGATCACCTCGCCGCGGGCACCCAGAAACAGGTGCTCGCGTTCGAAACCCCCGAGCAGCAGGTCGAGCCGACCGTCCGCATCGACATCTAGGATCGCAGCCTCGGCGCCGGCGAGTGCTGGGCCGGCCGGAAACGAGCCCGGGGTCCAGTCGACGAACGAGATCGCACCGGGAACTGATGTGTTGCGCAGAATCGCCGGCCGTCCGCTCGGAGACATCGCCACCACGTCGACGCGGCCGTCGCCGTCGAGATCGGCCACCGTTGCCTTGGCGGTCTCCTGGGTCGAGGTCAACGGCGGAACCGCCACCATCTCGAAGATCGGGAGCCCGTCCGCGTCGTTGCCGCGGTTGTGGAGCACCAGATCCCTCGAGCCGGCGTGGTTCGAGACGTAGAGGTCGATCCGGCCGTCGAGGTCGAAATCGGCGGGCTCGAACGCCGGCTTTTTCTGCGACGGCCCGAGCATCAGGATCGGGCTCGGTGACTCGTCGAAGTCGCCGGGATGACCGTCGGCGGCGAGTTGGTTCAAGTACAGCCAGCTGCGGTCGAAGTGGTTGCCGACCAAGACATCGAGGTCGCCGT
>JAQBHE010000685.1:0-4664 GCA_032128015.1 Holophagae bacterium | reverse complement strand
TCTTGTCGTTGCGCGAGCGCCGGCGAGGGGGCGATTCGCGGTCGTCCTGACCGCGTCGTTCTGACAGTTTCGTCCCGACCAGTGGCGGTGGGCTCGATGTTCGAAGGTCTCCAAGACAAGCTCCAGAGCGTGTTCAGCCGGCTGCGCGGCGAGGGCCGGGTCGGCGAAGACGATGTGCGCCGGGCATTGCGCGAGATCCGCTTGGCGCTGCTCGAGGCCGACGTCCATTTCAAGGTCGTCCGCGGGTTCGTCGAACGGGTCGAGAAGCAGGCGCTGGGCGACGTCGTGCTGCGCAGCCTGACTCCGGACCAGCAGGTGCTGAAGATCGTCCGCGACGAGCTGATCGCGCTCCTCGGCGAGCCCGGCGCCGAGCTCCAGCTGCGTCGGCGACCGTCGATCGTGATGCTGTGCGGTCTCCAGGGTTCGGGCAAGACCACCACCGCCGGCAAGTTCGCGAAGCGGCTGCGCGACCTCGGCACCGCGCGGCCGGTGCTGGTCGCCGCCGATCTCCAGCGCGCCGCGGCCGTTGAGCAGCTGCAGCAAGTGGGTGCCGCGATCGGGGTGACGGTGATCTCCCCGCGCCCAGGCGACACGCTGCTGGACTACGCCCCGCGGGCGCTGATCGAGGCGCGTACTGCCGGTGGCGAGGTGGTGATCTTCGACACCGCTGGCCGACTCCATGTCGACCCGTCTCTGATGGCGGAGTTGGTGCAGTTGGTCGCGGCGGTGGCGCCTGACGAGCTGCTGTTCGTCTGCGATGCGATGACCGGCCAGGACGCGGTCAAGAGCGCCACGGCCTTTGCCGGGGCGCTGCCGCTCACCGGCGCCGTGCTCACCAAGCTGGACGGCGACGCGCGCGGCGGGGCGGCGCTGTCGATCCGCACCGTGGCCGGAATTCCGATTCGGTTCGTCGGGGTCGGCGAGAAGGCAGACGAGCTCGAGCTCTTTCAGCCCGAGCGCATGGCATCACGGATCCTGGGCATGGGCGACATCCTGTCGCTGATCGAGAAGGCGGAGCGCGCGGTCGATCGCGAAGAGGCGGAACGGCTCGCGGGCCGGATCGCGAGTCGCGAGTTCAGCCTCGAGGATCTTCGCGACCAGCTACGCCAGCTGCGCAAGATGGGGCCGTTGTCGCAGTTGCTCGACCTGCTGCCGAAGACCGGACTGCTGCGCCAGCTCAAGCAGCCGGCCGAGATCGACGAAAGTCGGCTGGTCGCGATCGAGGCCCTCATCAACTCGATGACCCCAGCGGAGCGCCGGCGTCCCGGGCTGCTGACCGCCAGCCGCAAGAAGCGAATCATCCGTGGCTCGGGCCGCAGCGGTCCGGAGCTGAGCCAGCTGTTGCGCCAGTACAAGCAGATGCGCAAGATGATGAAGCGAATGAAGGGCCGCTTCTTGGAAGGCGTGGCCGGGTAGCCGGCGCTACCCTTGGAGTCGGGCCGGCTCCAGCGACCGGGCTGCTAGGTCTTCCGTGATGGTTCCGTGAGGGCTGCTGGGCTTCGCAGCCGCGGCTTTTCCTGCTAGGGTTGCTTTTTTCGCCGGCAGGAAGCGGTTTCCGCTCCGGCGCCAGGGAGACAGCATGCTGAAAATCCGTTTGCGCCGGATGGGCGCTCGTAATTCTGCGTTCTATCGAGTGGTGGTCTCGGACTCGCGCAAGCGTCCGGGATCCAGCGCTCTAGAAGAACTTGGTCACTACGATCCGACGAAGAAGCCCGCGCAGATGGTCCTCGATCGCGAGCGCATCGAGCGCTGGGTCGCACAGGGAGCGCAGGTCTCGCCGACGGTCCGAGATCTACTCAACCAGACTCTCAACCAGACTGCGGCGTCGGCTGAAGGCTGACGAGGATGCCGAAGGTCGCGCCCCAGCTCGAAGAGGTGGTTCGACGGCTGGTTGACGACCGCGACGCGGTCGCGGTCGAGGCCGATGATCTCGGCGACACCGTAGTCTTGCGCTTGAGCGTCGCACCGGACGAGCTCGGCAGGGTGATCGGTCGTCAAGGTCGGACGGTGCGCGCCCTGCGCTCGCTGCTCGAGCTCCGCGGTAGTGGAGATGACGTCTACTACGACCTCGAAGTCGTCGAGGACGATGAAGACGATTTGGGCGAGGACGACGACGCCGAAGATGACTCCGAGGACGATGCCGAGGATGACGCCGAGGACGACGTCGAAGATGGCGACGACGACGTCGAGGATGACGCGGAGCTCGACGACGGCGAAGACGACGGCGACTAGGAACCTGTCCGAGTCTCCGAGGCAGGCGAACCTGTCCGAGTCTCCGAGGCAGGCGCGTTCCTCGCGCCCCCTGGCGCCGTCCCGACGTTCGCGGTTCGTGCCTCCGCAATCTGGAATCTCCCGATCGGGGTTTCCCCGACTTGGATTTCCCCAACTAGGGCCACGCCAGTCTGGGCCTCGAGAACGCGGCCGATGAGCACTCGGGCTCCGGTCGCCGGCATCCCGGTCGACCTGGTGGTGGTCGGTCGCATCCTGCGCCCGCATGGGTTGCGCGGCGAAGTCTCGGTGGCGAGCGAGTCCGATGTCGGAAGGCGCTTCGATGTCGGTCGCGCGCTCTTGGTCCAAGAGCTCGGTCGGCGCCTGATCGTGGCCGACATGCGCTTTCACCACCAGCGTTTGCTGTTGCGCTTCGAAGGGGTCGAGGATAGGGACGCGGCGCAGGCGCTCTGCGGCCTCACCTTGGCGGTCGAGCGGCGCGAGGTGCCGCCGCCGCCCGCCGGGACCTACTATCACTTCGAGCTGGTCGGCTGTGTGGTCGAAGATCTCGGTGTCGGCGAGCTGGGAGTCGTGGAAGCGGTGCTCGAAGACGGCGGCGGCTTCTTGCTACAGATCGCTGCGTCGGATCGGCGCCTCCTGGTGCCGTTTGTCCATGCCGTGCTGCGTCTCGTCGAGCTCGAGGAGCGGCGAATCGTGGTCGATCTCCCGCTGGGGCTGGTGGAAGCTTGCACGTCGATGTCGTGACCATCTTCCCGGAGCTGTTCTCCGGGTTCCTCGAGACCAGTCTGGTCGGGAGGGCGCGTCGCGCCGGGCTGTTCGAGGTCGTGGTGTGGGATCTGCGCCAGTTCACATCCGACCGTCACCGGTCGGTAGACGACGAGCCGTACGGTGGTGGCGGTGGCATGGTGATGCTGGCGGCGCCGTGGCTCGAGGCGGTTCGCACGGTCGACCCGGAGCATCGCGCGTCTCGGCTGCTGCTGAGCCCTCAGGGATCGGTGCTCGACGAGATCGCGGTGCAGCGCTTGGCTCGAGAGGATCGCTTGCTGATGCTGTGCGGCCGCTACGAGGGGGTCGACGAGCGGGTTATTGAGCTGGTGGTCGACGAGGAGCTGTCGATCGGCGACTACGTGCTGTCAGGGGGAGAGCTGGCGGCGATGGTGGTGATCGAGGCGGTTTCGCGACAGGTGCCGGGGGTGGTCGGGCTCGCCGAGTCGGTGTGTAACGACAGCTTCCGCAGCGGGATTCTTGACCATCCCCACTACACCCGGCCGGTGGAAGTCGAGGGACTGCGGGTGCCGGAGGTGTTGCTCTCGGGTGACCACGCGCGGATCGCAGCCTGGCGCCGCGCGCGCGCGCTCGAGGCCACCGCGCGCAAGCGTCCCGACCTGCTAGCGGACGACCGCGCGTCCAAAGCCGCGCGCGCGCTCGAGGCCGCCCGGTGCAAGCGCCCCGACCTCTTGCCGGGCCACTCCGTCGATCCGGAACGGTGACTCCACACGCAATTCCGGCGGTCGGGGGTTGCCAGCGAGGCGGTTGAGAGCGGATAATGGTCGCTGGCGCCGGTTGCCAGGGCACTCCTTGGTCGTCGCCAGCGTCGTCGGGTCGCGACTCGGGGCGTGGCTACAGCCGGATTCTCGAGCCCTACGGGCCTGCCCGCGAAGTCCGCGTCTATCGGCCCGACCACCGTCCTACCGTCCGTTCTCTACCGTCAGCGAGCAGGATCATGGATAGAAGCCAGCTAGAACTCGTCCACCGCCACGAAGGTCCGTTCTTGAAGGCGGATCTTCCGGATTTTCGTTCCGGCGACACGGTCACGGTTTTCGTGCGCGTCGCCGAGGGCGAAAAGGAGCGTATCCAGGCGTTCCAGGGTGTCGTGATCGGCCGTCGCGGGGGCGGCACCCGCGAGACCTTCACCGTACGCAAGATCTCGGGTGGGATCGGCGTCGAGCGGATCTTCCCGATCCACTCACCGTCGATCGATCGCATCGAGGTGGTGCGTCACGGAAAAGTCCGCCGCTCGAAGCTGTACTACCTGCGCGACCTCCGAGGCAAGGCGGCGCGCATCGAAGAGCGGCGAGACGTTTAGGCTAAACCACACCACGCGAAGTTGCAGTTTTCGCGATCGCTGAGAACGGTATGGCCAGCGACGAGCGAGTGCTAGTGGCCTTGATGGCCGAGGCGTACCGGCTGCGATTGATGCGAGGGGTCGAGGACCAGCTGCGTGGCGCGGGTTTTTCGCGGATCGCCGGAGTCGACGAGGCCGGACGCGGATGCCTGGCGGGCCCGGTCGTCGCGGCAGCCGTGGTCCTCGATGGCACCTGTCAGGTGCCCGGCGTCGACGACAGCAAGAAGCTCGGACCCGAGGAACGCGCGCGGCTCGCGCCGGCGATCCGCAGCTCGGCGCTCGCGGTGTCGTGGGTGGCCTGCCCGGCCGA
>JAQBHE010000684.1:0-2652 GCA_032128015.1 Holophagae bacterium | reverse complement strand
CTCACCCGACGAGGTCAGCCCCGACCGCGTCACCCTGCCCCCGACCTGGTTGTTCTGCTCGGGGACCCACGAGATCGAAGTCTGCACCGAGGACGAGCTCGAGCGGCAGACTCACGGGGACGACGAGGACGGTGACCGATGAGAGGCGACGAGATCGCACGGCTCCTGCCCGAGGTGTTCCAGCGTACCTGCGTCCCGGGTTCGCCGATGGCGGGACTGCTCGACGCCATGGCCGCCCTGATCGACCCGATCGAGAAGAAGCTCGACGAGCTCGACACGACGTTCAACCCACACCGCGCGCCGGACCGGTTCGTCGCGGTGCTGGCGCGATGGGTGGACATGGATCACATCGGCGAGGGCATCGCCGGCAACGATCTCGCCGGCGCGTCGGGACCGCCGTCGTTTCCCTCGGGCCTGGGTCGGCTGCGCGAACTCTGCGCATCCGCCGCGGTGCTTGCCCGGACCCGCGGCACGCCGGGGGGTTTCATCCGGTACCTCGAGACGGCCACCGGCTGCCGTGGCTTCGTTCTCGAAGAGGGCGTCACCGGACCGGAGCGGTCACCCCGACCATTTCACTTTCGATTGCTGGCCCCGGCGAGCGCGCGCGCTCACCGTCGGCTGCTCCAAAAACTCATCCAGCTCGAGAAACCGGCGCACGCCACGTACGAGCTCGAGTTCGCCAACAAGACAGGAGTTGACACATGACCGACAGAAAATTCGAAGTCGAGACGCAACACGACAAAGTGTCGTTGGCGGCGGGAGAGTCCGCCGAGTTCTCGTTCGCCGTCACCAACACCACGGACACCGCCTGTGAGACCGGGGTTCGGTTGCAAGTCGAAGGGGTCGTGAACCAGGAGTGGTGCGCGATCGACGGCGCGGCGCAGCGCACGATCCAGCCGAACCAGACGGAGAGCTTCAGCGTGAAGCTCAGCCCGCCGGCGGCGACCACCGCGGGCGGGGGCAAGCTGAGCCTCGTCGCCTACGCGATCGCGAATCCCGACATGGACTACGTCGAAGGGCCGACGGTCGAGGTCGCGGTGAACCGTGCGCTCGCGGTGGTCGGCGGCCAATCGCGGTGGCTGATGTGGGTGCTGATCGCCGTCGGCGGCGTGGTCGTCCTCGGCGGGTTGATCTGGCTGTTGATCTCGCTGTTCGGGGGCGGCGGCGACCCGAAGCCAACTCCCGAGGATCTCCCGGTACTCTCCGCCGCCTTCGAGGTGGAGCCATTGACGGGCCTTGCACCCCTGAAGATCCGGGTGACCGACAACTCGACCGGCGGCCCGACCGCGCGGCAATGGGTGTTCGGACAGGCCGAACCGATCACCACAGCCGACAAGACCTTGGAGCACACGTTTTCCGATCCCGGCGAGTACAAGGTCCGACTGACGATCACTCGCCAGCCGACGACCGCGCCCACTGTCGATGCGACGAAGGGTGCCACGGCGGGCGCGGGCAAGGGCGCGACCGGCGGGGCCGGCAAGACCGGCAAGGGCGCCGAGCCGACCGAGAGCGCCCTACCCGCCGAAGGTGGCGAGGCCGCTTCCCTCACCGAAGCCGAGATCGCCGCCGCACCCAACCCGCAACAGGAGTTGGATTTCAAGGAGGTCACGATCACGGTCCTGCCGAGGGTCAAGGCGGCGTTCGTCGTCGTCCCGAGGAGCAGCCGCGCGCCGATGAAGGTCCACTTCGACAACCAATCCGTCGGAGAGATCACCTCGTACCTCTGGAAATTCGGGAACAACCAGACCTCCGACGCGCAACATCCACCGGAGCAGACGTTCGATCAGGCCGGGACGTACGAGGTCTCGCTCACGGTGACCGGCGCCGGCGCGGACAACACCTCGCTCGCCAAGCACGAGATCGTCGTTGCGGAGAAGGGTCGGGCCGGGTTCTCGGTCGCGGGTGGTCGCGGTGACATCCCACTCAAGGTCCGCTTCACCAACGAGTCCGTCGGCGCGACGACGTCGCTCTGGGACTTCGGTGACGGCAGCACTTCGACCGAGCGGGATCCCGTGCACACGTACTCGGTCGCTGGCGTACGAAACGTCAAGTTGACGATCAGCGGCGGTGGCGCACCCGCCTCGCACACCGTGCCGAATGCTGTGACCGCCTACCAACCGCCGACGGCAGTGCTCGCCGCGAGCGCCACGAAGATCCAGCGCGAGCAGTACGTGACCTTCACCTATCGAACCGGCGGCGACGTCGCCTCCCACTCGATCGAGTACCGCGGCGGGAGTTCCAACCGACTGCTCGCGGCCTCAGGGACGGCGCGATACCGGTACGACACGGTCGGAACGCACACGGCAACTCTGACCGTCGTCGGCAAGGGTGGCAAGGTCGCGACGCAACAGCAGCGCATCGTCGTCGAGCCGAAGACGTCGGATGTGACGGTCGGATCGAGGAACTTCGGCCCGTTCTACCCCACCCACGTGGCCCAGCCCAACCGCAAGCGGATCGACCGCGACTTCAGTGGAGATCCCGAAATCCTCGTCAGCACTCAACTCGTGGTCTCCGGTGCCAACCTGTACGGCACCTTCACCATGACCGGGAAGGAACGCAAGTCCGATTGGACGATGGGTCACGGGGTCTGGAGGCAGCCGATCTACACCGCCCCGGCGGGGTGGACGATCGAGCGCATCCTCAGCTCCCCCA
>JAQBHE010000683.1:0-2525 GCA_032128015.1 Holophagae bacterium | reverse complement strand
CGAACGAAGCTCCGCCGCTCACCGCCAGCACCTTCGTGATCGCTGCCGTCAACGTCGTCTTGCCGTGATCCACGTGACCGATCGTCCCGATGTTCACGTGCGGCTTCGTGCGCTCGAACTTCTCCTTCGCCATCGCTCTCTACTCCTGGAGAAAAAACCGACCCGTCAGCGGCGGACGGGACTAACTACGGATTCTGGGTTGGTGGTTGGTTCTGAGTTGGATCGTGCGCCTAGCCGTGGAGCCCACGACCGGATTTGAACCGGTGACCCCTTCCTTACCAAGGAAGTGCTCTACCCCTGAGCCACGTGGGCCGAAGACACGCCATGCCCGGTCGCGGGCCGCACCCGAGCCGAAGCCACAGAAACAGGGATTGTAGCGGTACCCGCGAGGCGTGTAAACCCCCGTGGTCTGCGAAGAGGGCGCCGGCAGCCAATAGACGGCCCAAGACCGCTCCGGCCAACGGCGATCTCTGACCATACCACCTACCGGCCATCGTGTCGAGGCCCCGCACCGCCGCGTGTTGCCGCGGTCGATCAGGGTGCAGAGACCGCGTCGATCGAGATCAGGGCGAAGACCACCGCCACATGCAGCCACAGGAAGGACCCGGGAATCCAGTGGTTGCGGTACCCCCGATAGAGATAGCCGTAGGCCACCCCGCCGAAGAAGGTGCCGACGCCGTAGGCAAGATCGGCATCCGGACCGGCGAAGGTGTGCGGCAGAGAGAACAGGAGCGCTTGCAGCAGCACGCCAAGATGGAGACCGGCGTAGGCCGCCACGCGCTGCTGGATGAGGCCACTGAAAAACACGCCATCGAGCAGGATCACCACCAGCAGCAGCCCGAGCTGGGCCGCGAGGAGCAACCAGTGAGCTCCGCTGTCATCGAGGACGTGGTACTGGACGAGCAGCCGCCGATAGAAGTCGATTCCCCACCCTCCGTGGAGCCATCGCTCGTCGAGCGCGTAGCGTACCAGCCCGCTCGCGACCCCGGCGGTCGCCACCCACGTCCAGCCGCGCAGCTTCTTGGGCGGTCCGAGGTCGAGCTCGACGACGGCTCGCGTGATGCCTCGGGGAATCGCTTGGGGAATGGCGCTTCGCAAACCTTCGCCCGGGCGCTTCACGGCCACCATCAGCCAGCCGAAGGCGATCACCACGCACAGGATCAGAACGTGGGTCAGCGGATGACCGATCCCGAGCCACGGGATCGGGCCCACGGCGACCAGGACGGCCACAACCGCCAGCCGGTCGAGCCCGGTTGCGCCTGGAAGCTCGATCGGTCGCCCCGGCTGGGCGCTCAAGGGTCACCCATGCGCAACACGGCGCATCCGGTCTGGATGCCGCCGCCGACCGCAAGCACGAGGATCCGATCTCCCGGGCCCGCGCGGCCGGTGCCGGCGAGATGTCTCAGCGACGCGGCGAGCGAGGACCCCATGAGATCTCCGGTCGCTGGGGCGGACACCAGGTCCGAGGCCGCGACACCGAGCGCCCCGGCCAGCACCACCCGGAGCTCGGGACTTCCTCCCGGGGCAAGGACCGCGCCGAAGTCGCCGAGGCCAAGGTCGAGGTCGGCGAGCAGGTCGTGAACGGTCTTCGCCAAGCAGTGCGCGGCACGCGCTGGCCACCCGGCGCACCGAGAGACCATCAGCCGTGGGTGACCGTCGGGATTGCCGAGCCAGGTATCGAGCTCGTGCAGGTGCTCGGTGAAGTCGCAAAAATGGAAGAGCTCGAACCCCGCGCCCATCTGCGAGCCCGCGATCCACAGCGCCGATCCGCAGGGCTCGACGCCGAGAGCCTCGCCTAGGGAGTCGTGCCTCACGTCGGAAGCTAGTACCAGCGCGCTCTCATGGAGACCCGCGCGTAGCGCGCAGTCGGCGAGCCAGCAGGCCTTGAGCACTCCCAGGTGACCGGCCAGGACGTCGAATGCGAAGGGCCGAGTGGTGGTAACCGCCCGGTCCTCGGTGCGCGCGAGGGCGCCGGCACCCAGAGCCCCGCAGACCAGGCTGGCGATCGCGGGTTCGGCGAGGAAATCCGTGCGGTAGACGCCGGCATGAACCACCAGTCCGATATCGGCGACCGAACGCCCGGCTCGCTCGAGACAGTCCCGGGCAGCGCCCACGCAGAGCTCCTCGGTCGTCAACTCCCGAGCCACTTCCCCGCCCAGGAGGCCGACCGCTGCAATCATGGCTACCGGCGGCTCGAGACGCGGGCGACGCGCGCCGCCGGCCGCCTCGGGCTTCGAATCGGCCGGCGCGCCGGCACGCTCCCGGTCGGGCAGATCGTCGAAGGTGTAAAGGGCGGTGCCGACCGTGAGTCCGGAACCGGAGATGCAAAAGGCCGTCCGGTCACCGCTGCGAAGTAGACCGCTGTCGATGGCATCGCGCAACGCGACCAGGTGGGTGGTGGTGGCGGTGTTGGCTCGTTCTGCGAGGTTGATCACATAGCGCTCGGGAGGTATCGATCGAGGAGCGAGCTGCTCGTTGATCCGCTTGAACCCATCGCTTAGGCCGATCTCGCTGGTCTGGTGAGG
>JAQBHE010000682.1:0-4581 GCA_032128015.1 Holophagae bacterium | reverse complement strand
CGTTCGACCTGTGACCGATCGACTCAGAAGACCGGCGACGAGGGCGGCCCGGACTCGAACAGCGGTCGCAGCTGTTCTCCCTCGAGGGCGTAGGCGCGGCCGCAGGAGCACACGAGATCGTGTGCCTTGAGGGTCAAACCGCACTCGCATACCCAGCCGAGCCGGCGTGCCGGCACTCCGGCGACCAGAGCGTAGGGATCGACGTTGCGAGTGACCACAGCGCCGGCGGCAACGAAAGCCCAGCGGCCCACGGTCACGCCGCACACCAGGGTCGCGTTGGCGCCAAGGCTCGCTCCAAAACAGACACGAGTGGTGCGATAGTCGTCCTTGGTGTTGCGGGGGAACGCTGAGCGCGGCGTTGTGACGTTGGTGAACACCATGCTCGGGCCGCAGAACACGTAGTCCTCCAGGACGACGCCTTCGTAAATGGAGACGTTGTTCTGGATCTTGACGTGGTCGCCAATGGTCACCGAGCCGGCGACGAACACGTTCTGACCGAGCGAGCAGTGGGTGCCGATCTTGGCGCCCGGCATGACATGGCAGAAGTGCCAGATCTTGGTGGCGGCGCCGATCGCGCAGGGCTGATCGATGATCGCGGTCGGGTGGGCGTAGAAGCTCGGCGAGGTCATGATCGCAATTTGAAACGGTCGAGGAACGGGTGCGGCGGCGCTTCGCCGGGTAGCGGGTCGACGCTACCGATCTGATGCACCAGCTCGATCGAGGGGCGGGCATCGTGAATCCCGAACCCGCGGCCGGCCAGCGCTTCCTGGTAAACCACGGTGTGCAGGTCCGTGAAGCCGTCGCTGAACTCGAGCTCCTCGCCGTCAATGGTGATCGATCGATAGGTGCGCTGGGTGGTGCGGTCGACTCGATCGGGTAGGTCGGCGCGGTCGATCGACAGGAACCAGGTGACATCGGCTCGATCCAGCTCGAGCGCCCCCGCGACCCGGTGCTCGTCACGATGATGGACCTCGGAGCGTTGGACCGCTCCGAACAACCAGATCAGGAGATCGAAGAAGTGGACCCCGATGTTGGTGGCCAGGCCGCCGGACTTCTCGGGGTCTCCCTTCCAGGAGTAGCGGTACCACGGCCCACGCGAGGTCACGTAGGTGACCGACACCCGGGAGCGGCCATTGGCGGACTGGCTCAAGAGCCGGTCCCGGAGCTCGACGAGGGGAGGATGAACGCGTAGCTGGAGCACCACGAAGACCCTACCGCGGCTGGTCGACTCCAGCGTCTCGAGGTCGTCGAGTGAGTGGGGATGGATGACCAGCGGCTTCTCGCACAAGGCGTTGGCGTCGAGCCGGAGCGCCAGGCGGACGTTGTGATCGTGGACCCAGTTGGGAGCGCACACGCTCAAGAAGTGGCACGCATCGTCGCCGCCGGCGACTTGGCGTCGGCTCAAGAAGCGCTCGAAGCGCTCCGCGCTCTGGAAGTAAGCGGCGTCGGGGAAGTACTGATCGAGGACGCCGACCGAGTCGTGCGGGTCGTGGGCCGCAAGCAACTGGCTGCCGGTGGCCTTGATGGCGCGGAGGTGCCGGGGCGCGATGTATCCGGCGACACCGGTGAGCGCGAAGTTCGTCATTTTCTAGGGTCCCGGGTCCAAGGGCGACGAGTCGTGGGGCGGCCAATGATAGCGACGACGATGACCGGCAACAACAGCGGGTCGATCGCGGTTTCGCGTCGTGAGCCGGGGATCATCGGCGCTCTTTCAGGAGCCGCCGGTAGAGCGCGACCAGCGCCGTCGCCTCGCGGTCCCAGCGATAGCGAAGCTCGACCGCCGCGCGGCCTCGTGCGCCCATCTGCTCGGCCTCGTCCGGGTGCTCGAGCAGCCAGGTGATCGCCCGCGCCACGGCGCCCGGATCGAGAGGATCAACGGTGAGACCACAGCCAGCGTCGGCGATGATTTGACGCCAAGCGGGAAAGTCTGAGGCCACGACTGGCAAGCCGGCGGCCATGTACTCGTAGAGCTTCCGGGGCTGTGCATCGGTGTAGTTGGGCAGCGCGTGGTAGAGGACGATCCCGACGCGGGCGGTGTCGAGCGCGTGTCGGACTTCCAGCGATCCCCGCCAGCCCCGAAAATCCACGGAGCTCCATGCTGGCGAGGCGCGCGCGAAGCGTTCGAGCTCAGGCGAGGTGAACGCCCCGAGAATCGTCAGCCGGGCGCCGAGGCTTGCCGGCACCAGGCCAAGAGCGGCGAAGAGCTCCTGACCTCCCCGCTCTTCGGTGAGATCGCCGAGGTAGACGATGCCGGGCGCTCGATCGCGGTAGGCGAACTCCGCGGCAGCGGGGTCGAGATCCTCGAGGACGGGGTAGTTGTTGACCACGACCGTCTTGTACTGGGGAAAGCGTCGACCGATGGTAGGCGTGGCGGCGACCAGCGCGGACAAGATTCGACAAGACGCACGCTCGACCAGTTCCGCGCCCCAGGCGACCGGTCGGCGCAGAGCAGTCGGGATCCACCGTTTGGTCGCGATGTCGCGAGGGAGATCCTCGTGGGCGTCGTAGACGACTAGGCTCCCGCGGAGCCGAAGCAGCCAGGCGAGAGGTAGCAGCTCGGGATCGTGCACGTGGTAGAGGTCGGCCGCCTCGCGCCATGCTGCCAGCCCCGCGCGCAGCATCGTTGTGGTGATCCGCCAAGGCCAGGACTTTGGTTGCGGCAAGGGCACGAGCCGAACGCCGTCCACCACTTCCTGCCGGTGGTTAGGGACGATCAAGGTCACCCGGAAGCCGGCCGCCACCAGGCTCTTGCATTCACGGAGAAAAATCCGACTGTCGAAGGGCCGGTGGACCGTCGACAGGTGGACCACGTGGGCGGGCGGCGATCCGGCAGATGGCGGCGTCGGGCGGCTCACCTCGGGTGATTCGACGGAGCCTGCGGGTGGCGCCATGGCGTCGTTTGTTTGCCGCGCATAGAAATGGGGTCGCGCCGGACGAAGGGCGTCGCGCGGTCATGGTCCAGGCGGCTCCCGCAGTCCGATCCGTGACTCAACGTATCACTGGCCTCGGGTTGGCCGGGATGGCTGTTGCGCAGCCGCCGGACTCGAGAAGCGACGGGCACTCGCGACCCCGATGACCAGCGCCGCTGAGGGCGTCCAGCGAGCCGCCGAGCGCGGTATGATTTGCGACCATGAAGTCTCTGCCGTTTGTCGATCTCGAGGCGCAGTACGTCCGCTTGCGCGCGAACATCAACCAACGGATCCAGGCGGTGCTGGATCATGGGCAGTACATCCTCGGGCCCGAGGTCGCGGAGCTCGAGTCCCGGCTCGCGGAGTTCACCGGCGCGCGCCACGCGATCGCGGTGTCGAGTGGCACCGATGCGCTCTTGGTGCCGCTGATGGCGCTGGGGGTCGGCCCGGGCGACGCAGTCTTCGTGCCCAGCTTCACGTTCACGGCAACCGCCGAGGTTCCGCTGCTGCTCGGAGCGAGCCCGGTATTCGTCGATGTCGAAGAGGACACCTTCAACCTCGATCCCCGGCACCTGCAGGTACAGATCGAGCGGGTCGCCGCGGCGGGCCGGCTGCGCCCGCGGGCGATCATCGGAGTCGACCTCTTCGGTCTTCCCGCCGATTGGGACACGCTCGAAGAGATCGCGAACAACCAGGACCTGTTTCTGATCGATGACGCTGCGCAGTCCCTGGGCGCCGCGATCGGCGATCGGCGGATCGGCACCCGGGCCGCGGTGACGGCCACGAGCTTCTTCCCGGCCAAGCCGCTGGGCGGCTACGGCGACGGCGGGGCCCTATTCACGGATGACGACGATCTGGCAGCGGTCTACCGATCGATTCGGGCCCATGGCCAGGGAGAGGACCGCTACGAGATCGTGCGGATCGGGATCAACGGTCGGCTCGACAGCTTGCAGGCGGCGGTGCTGCTGGCGAAGCTCGAGGTGTTCGAAGACGAGCTGGCGAGCCGCCAACGGCTCGCCGAGCACTACCAGCGCAGGCTCGGCGTCGCGCTCACGACCCCGTCCCAGCCGCAAGACCGGCGCTGCTCCTGGGCGCAGTTCACGGTGCAGGTGCCGGGTCGTGACCAGGTGCGGGCCGAGCTCGCAGCCGCCGGGATTCCCACCGCCGTCTACTATCCGAAGCCGATGCACCTGCAGACAGCCTATGCGGCTTTCGGCGACGGGCCGGGAAGCTGCCCGGTCAGCGAGGCGCTCGCCGGCCGGGTCCTCAGCCTGCCGATGCACCCGTATCTCTCCGTGGAAGATGCCGACCGGGTGGCCGACGCGCTGCTGGCGGCGATCGGCGCTCACGCGGAGGCCGAGCGAGGCTAGCCTGCCGCTGGCGGCGCGGCTTAGGGAGCTGGACGTGGACAAGCAGGCTCCGGTCTACGTTGCCGGCCACCGCGGGCTGGTTGGCTCGGCGATCTGCCGCCGGCTGCAACAGGCAGGCTGCACCCGAATCCTCACCGCTTCGCGCGAAGAGCTCGACTTGCGCGACCAGGTTGCAGTCAACACCTGGTTTCGGGCACATCGGCCGAGCTACGTCTTCCGGGTCGCCGGGACGGTAGGCGGCATCCTGGCCAACAGCCGGCGCCCCGCAGAGTTCATCTACGACAACCTGATGATCCACGCTA
>JAQBHE010000681.1:0-4579 GCA_032128015.1 Holophagae bacterium | reverse complement strand
GCCGCTGCTGCTCAGCGTCTCGTTCACGCTGGCGCTGCTCGCCGCCCTGCCCGACGGCCTGCTCGCACTGTGGTTCAAGCTGCTCGCCGACGGGTTGGTCGGCGGTCGACGGGGTTTGGTGATGGCTGCCGCGGCGGCGCTCGGGGTTTCGACCGTCGTCACCTGGTTGCTGCGGCTGGTCAGCGACCGCACCCAGCGCCGCTTCCGCGACCGGCTGACCATCGCGCTCGAGGCGCACGTCGCGCGTCTGCAGGCGACGGTGGCCACCGTCGAGCACCACGAGCGCCCGGAGATCCTCGACCGCCTTGCGATGTTGCGCAACCAGGTGTTCGTGCTCGACCACATGTACATGTCGCTGTTCACCACCTGCGGCTGGTTGCTGCGACTCTTGGTGACCTTGGCGCTCCTGGTCTCGATCCACCCCGCGCTCGCGCTCCTGGCGCTGTTCGCCCTGCCGACGGTGCTGACCTCGACCTGGCGACCGGGAATCGAGCGCGCCGTCGATGAGCGCGGCACGGCAGCGGCCCGGCTGGCGCGTCATCTGTTCGAGGTCGCGACCACCGCCGCCCCGGGCAAGGAAGTTCGGGTCACCGGCATCGGCCAGCGACTGGTGTCGGAGCGACGCAGTGCCTGGGAGCGCTGGTACCGGCCGGTGGCCGCAGCGCGCGCCGCGAGCTCCGCCTGGCATGCAGCCGGCTGGGCGATCTTCGGCGCGGCCTACGTCGGCGCGGTGGTGTTCGTGTCGTCGCTCGCCCAGGCCACGCCAGGCAATGTGCTGCTGGTGCTGGCGGCGGGGTCGCGGCTGTCGTTCTATATCGGCGCCGCGGTTGGGGAGATCGGTTTCTTGCGCGGATTCTGGCTCGACGGGTCGAAACGCTTGGCGTGGCTCGAGGACTACGCCGCGGCCCTGGCCGAGAGCGCGGATGCCACGGTGCCCGACCGGCTACGCACTGGCATCACCTTCGACAAGGTCTCGTTCACCTACCCAGGAACCGAGCGGCTTGTGCTCGACGACATCGACCTCCACCTCGAGCCAGGATCGGTGGTTGCGATCGTCGGCGAGAACGGCGCCGGCAAAACGACCCTGGTGAAACTGCTGTGCCGCCTCTATCCGCCGTCGCACGGGCGCATCCTGGTCGACGGCGTCGAGCTCGCGCGGTTCTCGCCCGAGTCCTGGCGAAAGCACCTCGCTGGCGCCTTCCAGGACTTCTTCCGGTTCGAGCTCAAGGCCCAACATTGCGTCGGACTCGGCGACCTGCCGCGGCTCGACGACAACCGGGCGGTCGCCGACGCGATCGAGCGCGCTGGCGCGAGCGATGTGGTTGGCCAGTTGGCCTCCGGCCTCGCCACCCAACTTGGCGCCACTTGGCCCGCGGGAGCCGAGCTCTCGTTCGGCCAATGGCAAAAACTCGCGCTGGCGCGCGGATTCATGCGCGAGCGACCGCTGGTGCTGGTGCTCGACGAGCCCACGGCCGCGCTCGATGCCGAGACCGAGCACGCATTGTTCGAGCACTACGCCGCGGCGACAGCGGGCGACCAGATCACGGTGCTGGTCTCGCACCGCTTCTCGACCGTGCGCATGGCCGACACGATCGTGGTTCTCGACGGCGCGCGGGTGATCGAGGTCGGTAGCCACGCGGAGTTGATGGCGCGAACCGGACACTATGCTGAGCTCTACGCCATCCAGGCGGCGGCTTATCGCTGACGCTGCCTCCTCGTCGCGACTTCACCAGGGAACGCCATGACTCACCGACCGACTTGGAAGCGTCGACTCGCGTTGAGGCGTCCCTCGAAGCGCGGCTGCCTGCGGCTTGCTCTGGTCGCGATCACCGGCGCGTTGCTGTGGTTCGGCTACCGCGTGGCTACCTGGCCCGATGTCGCGGCGCTCGCCTCGACCAACCCCGAGACCACCGCGTTCATCGAGCGCTACCGCGAGCACGAGCGCGCTGCCGGCCGCAGCGACCACGCCGAATGGCGGTGGGTCGCGTTCTCCCAGATCTCGCCCCATCTGAAGAAGGCAGTACTGGTCTCCGAAGACATCGCCTTCTTCGACCACGAGGGCTTCGATTTCGACGAGATCCGCACCGCGATCCGTCAAGCTTGGGCCGAACGACGGTCCCTCCGCGGCGCCTCGACGATCACCCAACAGCTGGCCAAGAACCTCTGGCTGTCGCCGTCGCGCAATCCGCTGCGCAAGGTCGAGGAAGCGATCCTGACCGCGCAGCTCGAGCGTCACATCGACAAGCGGCGGATCCTCGAGATCTACCTGAACGTGGTCGAGCTGGGACCCGGAATCTACGGCGCCGAGGCGGCAGCGCGTCACTACTTCGGCTCCTCGGCACGGGACCTCGACCCGCGCCAGGCCGCCGCGCTCGCCGCCGCGCTGCCACGTCCCGCGACTTGGCACCCTGGCAGCGATAGCCGGGGCTACCAACGGCGGATCAAGACCATCCTCGGAAAGATGGAGCAGGCGCGACTGCCATCGTTGTGACCGCGGACCACGGTCCGCCGCCTCACTGGTTTACGGAGTCACTGAGTCACGAAGTCACTGAGTGGCTGGTTCGCTGGGATCGGCCGACCGCCGGATCGTCACCTCGGCCACCTCGGCCAGTCGTCGAGAAAATGGTTGTGATCAGATGCCGCGGCCCGTCAGTCGCTAACCCCTTGCAGCCACTGCCGAATCGCTGAGGGAGTCGAGGATGGAAACCGAGATCTGGGAAACTCTGGAAGACCTGGTCGCCACCGGCGACGAACAGGCGGTCACCGCCGAGCTCGACTCGCTGCCGCCGTTCGCTTTGGCCCACGCCCTCGACCACCTCAGCGACGAGAGCCGGCAGAAGCTGTTCGAGCTGTTGCCACCCGACCAGGCCGCCGACCTGGTCGCCCAGATCTCGGACGTTCAGGCGGCTGCGGTCATGGAGGACCTGGAGCCGGGCGACGCCGCCGCGATCCTGTTCGAGCTGCCGCTCCACGAACAGGCCGACCTGATCGGCGAGCTCGAGGATGAGGACGCCGAAGCGATCCTGGCGGCGATGGACCAACAAACCGCGGCGGCGGTCCGCGAGCTGGCGACCTACGACGAGGATGTCGCGGGCTCGATCATGACCACCGAGGCGCTGGTCTTCGACCAACGGCTCAGCGTCGGCGACGTGGTTCGCGACCTCCAGACCCACTCCGATCGCTATCGTGACTACCAGGTGCAGTACTTGCACGTTCGCGACCGGACGGGCCGGCTGACCGGGATCGTCCAGCTCCGTGACCTCCTGCTCAACCGCGGCGCCACACCGCTACTCGAGATCTTGCGCCGGAATCCGGTGGTCGTCGGCGAGTTCACCCCGCTCGACCAGGTCGCCGATCTCTTCGAGGCCCATGACTTCCTGGCGCTGCCGGTGGTCAATGCCGAAGGTGTGCTGGAGGGCCTGATCCGTCGTGACGACCTGGAAGCGGCTCTCGGAGACCGCTCAGACGCCGACTACCGCAAGACCCAGGGAATCGTCGGCGGCGAAGAGCTGCGCACCCTCCCCTACCTGACTCGCTCGCGTCGGCGGCTGTCCTGGTTGTCGATCAACGTCTTCCTGAACATCATCGCCGCCAGCGTCATCGCTGCGTACCAGGAGACCCTGGCGGCGGTGATCGCGCTCGCCGCCTTCCTGCCGATCATCTCCGACATGAGCGGCTGCTCGGGCAACCAGGCGGTGGCAGTGAGCATGCGCGAGATGGCGCTCGGTGTGGCGCGTCCCAGCGATGTCTTCCGGGTGCTGCGCAACGAGGTCTCGCTGGCGCTCCTCAATGGGGTGGTGCTCGGCGCCCTGGTCGGAGTCGTCGGCTGGGTGTGGCAGGGCAATGCCTATCTGGGTCTGGTGGTCGGCACCGCGCTCGCCCTCAACACCCTGATCGCAGTGGCCATTGGCGGTTCGGTGCCGCTGCTGCTCAAGGGCTGGGATCTGGATCCGGCGCTCGCCTCGGGACCGATCCTGACCACGATCACCGACCTCTGTGGTTTTTTCCTGACTCTGTCCCTCGCCACCGCCCTGCTGACCAAGCTGGTCTAGAGGCCTTGTGTGACCGGCGCGCGACCCCTGGTCGGGGTCGCCACCCAGGCCGTGTCAACGCTGGTCGAAACGCCCGGCCACGGCAGGAAACCGGCGCCGTTCACGTCTCTTGGGACGTATGTCACGTCCCTTGCGCTTCATCCCGCCGCGCGGACCCGGAGAGCGGTCCTTGGTCGAGGTCACCTGCCGGACGGTCCAAGGTTTGTTCCTCCTCAAGCCCGGGGGAGACGTCGGCCGGCGCATCCTCGGGGTCCTCGGCAAGGCCCAGCAGCGGACCGACACCGCGCTCCATTCCATCGATGTTCTATCAAGCCATCTCCACATGTTGTTGTCGGTGCTCTCCGCCGAGGAGCTCAGCTCGTTCATGCAGTACTTCGCGGGAAACACGTCGTCGAGGAAGCCGCCTCAGGGCGGGTCGCACCGCAGCGCCAGCAGGTCTTGCACCGGCGCAGCGGCGGTCCGATCGGGATTGCTGTAGGTCGCGCGGTCGCCGCTCACCGTATCGAGCACGCTGACGTCGAAGCCGA
>JAQBHE010000680.1:0-4388 GCA_032128015.1 Holophagae bacterium | reverse complement strand
CACCCGCTTCGCCAACGCCGCCGAGCGGTCCCTCGACGAGGCCGGCGGCTCTCGCCCGACCCGGCGCTCCACGCCGATGCCGTGGCGGGTCTACTCCGGAATCGACCCCCGACGACCTCGGCGCCATCTTCGACTACCTTCGAAGCCTGCCCGGTTCGGCAGCAAGCCGCTGAATACCGCGTTCTTAGATTCGATGACGACCGGATCGACCGAAACGACTCCGCGGCGTCCGCGGTGATTGGCGACGCGCAGTCCCCGGTTGGAGACTTTGGTAACCGGGTGGGCGCACGGACAGCAGGACGCGAATAGGATCCCAACCACGGACTCCTCCATGACCCAGAAACCGATCGAAGTCAGCCTCGAGTGGCAAGGAGCCGAGCGCTTTCGCGGCGCTAGCGGAACCGCCCCGATCCTCCTCGACGGCGGCGATCCCGCGGCGCTATCGCCGATGCAGGCAGTCGCGTCGGGCCTCGCCGGCTGTATGGCGATCGACGTTGCGATGATCCTCGAGAAGGGCCGCCAAGACCTTCGGAGTCTCGAGGTTCGCCTGATCGCCGAGCGCGCCGAGGAGCCTCCCCGCCGCTTCGTCTCCTGTCGTTTGCATTTCCGCCTCGCCGGCGTAATCGAGGCTTCGAAGGTCGAGCGAGCGATCGCGCTCTCGCGCGAGACCTACTGCTCGGTTTGGCACTCGCTGCGCCGCGACATCGAGCTCGAAACCTCCTTCGAGATCGACACGCCAGAATAATCGACACGCCAGAATAGCCGTCCTGTTCGCCCAGCGCCCGCGGAAGGCTGGCCTCGCCGCCCGGCGCCTCGGTTCAGTGGAGCGGTACGCTGAACGGGTTGACCGGGGGGGTGACGGTTGCCTCGCCCGCATTCGACCAGGGCGGCGCGGCTCTGCCCGTCGATCTCCATCGCGAAGCGGAGCGCGGTGACCTTCGACCCGACCTCGAAGTCAAAGCCGTCGATGTCGTCGTCGGTGCGCGAGCTCCACCGGATGCGAGCGTCGCCGTCCTTCGCGATCTTGTCCTCGGTGCGCTCGACCACCACCGGCGCCCTGCCGCCCGCGACTCCACGGACCTTGCCACGGCGACCGCGAACGACATGCGGAGCACGACCGGGACGGATGACCTTGCGCTCGCTCTCGACATCGATGCGCTTGAGGCCCTTGAGCGAGCCACCCTCGGCAGTCACCACGCCGGTGAAGTGACGCTTGGCGCCCAGGGTGGTCCAGCGCACCGACCACTTGTCGCCGTTTCGCCACACCCAGTACCCGAGGTCGCGGCCTTCGCTGAACACCGGACGACCGTCGAATAGATTCTCCTGAGCTCCGGCGGTACCCGGAATCAGCGACAACGCCACTGCAGCGGCCGCCAGGACGACCGTCGTCGAAATACGTCGTTTCATCGCTCTCACTTCGCGACCCTCCAATGGTTCGTTCTGCGGTCTTTCTAGCTGACCATGATACCCCGACCGCGACCGTGGTAGCTTGGCTGCCCCGACCCGAACGCTCATGCCAAGAACCAAGGGATACGCGCCCGCCGACGCCATGGTGTCTCCCCGTTTCTCGGGGATCCGCACCTTCATGCGGCTGCCGCACAGAGAGGAGCTCGACGGCGTCGATCTCGCAATCGTCGGCGTGCCGTTCGACACCGGAGCGACCTACCGCGTCGGCGCCCGTTTCGGACCCGAGGCGATCCGCTCGGGTTCAGCGTTGCTGCGTCCCTACAACCCGGCGCAGGACATCCAGATCTTCGAGCACCTGAGCATCGTCGACGCCGGCGACCTCCGGGTAGTTCCCGGCTACCTGCCGGAGTCGGTTGAGAGCATTGCCGCGGGCGCCGCGCGGTTCTTCGAGAGCTCGGTGATCCCGGTGTTCCTGGGCGGCGACCACACGATCTCGTGGCCTCTGCTGCGCGCCGCCGCCGCAACCCACGGCCCGCTCGCACTCGTCCACTTCGACTCCCACAGCGACCTCTGGGACAGCTACTTCGGCGGCAAGGACACCCACGGCACGCCGTTCCGGCGCGCTCTCGAAGAAGGGGCATTCGACGCCGCACACTCGATCCAAGTCGGCCTGCGCGGGCCGCTCTATGGTCCCGAGGACCTAGCGCTCAGCCGCGATCAAGGGCTCGAGATGATCACCGGACCCGAGCTCCACGAGCGGGGAGTTCCGTGGACCCTCGAGCGCATCCGCGAGCGAGTGGCGGGGCGCCGTGTCTACCTGTCCTTCGACATCGACTTCGTCGACCCCGCCTACGCTCCCGGCACCGGCACTCCCGAGGTCGGTGGCTTCACTGGCGCTCAGTGCCTGCAGCTGCTTCGCGGCCTGGCGGACCTCGACATCGCAGCCTGCGACCTCGTGGAGGTCCTGCCGGCCTACGACCCCGCAGGCATCACGGCGTTGCTCGCCGCCAACCTGGTCTACGAGCTCGTGTCGTTGCTCGCCATGCGGCGAAAGGACGACGCCGCGAGATCGGCCCGAGCCTGATCGCTCCGATCCAACCGCCAGATATCAACTCCCGCCATGCAGTCGCCGAGCTCCCCAAACGAGGGAGCGCCTCCGAAGACGCCGCTCCTGTCGGTCGTGATCCCGGTTTACAACGAGCGCTTCACCCTCCGCGAGCTGTTCCGGCGGGTGTCGGCCGTTGACCTCGACCTCGAGATCATCCTGGTCGATGACGGATCGACCGACGGTACTCGCGACATCGTCGCCGCTCTCGTGGCGCGAGACCCGCGATCGCGGTCTCTCCTCCACGAACGCAACCAGGGGAAAGGGGCGGCGATCCGCACCGGCCTCCGGGAGGCACGCGGCGAGTTCGTGATCGTCCAGGACGGCGACCTCGAGTACGACCCGGCGGAGTATCCGACGCTGCTCCAGCCGTTGATCTCCGGGCAAGCCGATGTGGTGTACGGATCGCGGTTTCTCGGCGCGCCCCGCCGCGTCCACCTGTTCTGGCACATGGTGGCCAACCGGTTGTTGACGCTGCTGACCAATCTCACGACCAATCTCAATCTCACCGACATGGAGACCTGTTACAAGGTCTTCCGAACGTCGATCGTGCGCCGGATCCCGCTGCGCAGCAACCGTTTCGGGTTCGAGCCCGAGATCACCGCCAAGATCGCGAGGCTGGGTTGCCTGATCTACGAAGTGCCAATCTCGTACAGCGGCCGAAGCTATTCGGAAGGCAAGAAGATCGGCCTCAAGGACGCGGTCGCCGCGGTGTACACGATTCTCAAGTACTGGCTGATCAGTGACATCGGCGAAGCGGGCCACAACACCCTGGCACGGATGTCGGAAAAGGGTGACTACAGCCGGGTGTTGTTTCGTTCTTTCGAGTCGCGCCTCGGCAAGCGAGTGATGGACGTCGGCGCTGGCGTCGGCAACATGGCGACATTCTTGCTCGACCGGGAGAAGCTGGTGCTCGCAGAGCTCGATCCCGACTATCTGAGCATCCTCGACCGCCGCTTCGGCAAGTTCGAGAACGTAGACCTGGTGAGCCTGGATCTCGACACCTTCGTCGGTTCCGAGATCGCGCGGCACCGGCTCGACACCGTGATCTGCATCAACGTCCTAGAACACATCCGCGACGACGATCGCGTGCTGCGGGAGGTCTATGACGGTTTGCCCAGCGGTGGCCGGTTGGTGCTCTTGGTCCCGGCACACCCGGCGCTCTACTCGGGGCTCGACAGAGGGCTCGGGCACCTTCGCCGTTACCGGCGGGCCGAGCTCGAAGAGAAGCTCCGCGCGGCTGGCTTCGAGCTCGAGTTGGTGCGCTCGTTCAACTGGATCGGCGCCGTTGGCTGGTTCGTGTTCGGACGGGTGCTCCGCCGCCGCCACATCTCGAGAGTGGCGATTCGAGGGTTCCGACTGATGTCCTGGCTCCGAAGCTGGGAGGGCTCGGAGGGCTTTCGATTCGGGTTGTCGCTCATGGCGGTGGCGAGAAAGGGCTAGCTTGATGACCACCTTGATCCTCTCTCAGTCGGACATCCGTCGCCTGCTGCCCATGGACCATTGCATCGACCTCATGGCGGAGGCTCTCACCACGCTCGCCCGCGGTCGGGCCCAGAACCCGCTACGCAGCGCCATCCGGCTGGCCGACCGCAACGGCGTTCTGGCGTGGATGCCCGGCTACCTCGAGGATCCGCCGGTGCTCGGACTCAAGGCGCTGGCGCTGTTCCACGACGCGCCGGCGCACGGTCTCGACTCGCATCAGGGGATCGTGGCGCTGTTCGACCCGACCACTGGCGCACCGCTCGCTATTCTCGAGGCGAGCGAAGTAACCGCGATCCGCACCGCCGCGGTCAGCGGGCTCGCCACCCGGTTGCTTGCTCGCGCCGACGCCGGCGACCTGGCGATCCTCGGCTCGGGGACCCAGGCCAAGACC
>JAQBHE010000679.1:0-3772 GCA_032128015.1 Holophagae bacterium | reverse complement strand
CTCGTGGGCGCGCCGAGTGTCGGCGAGCGGATAGCGCTGCTTGATCTCGATCTTCACCGCACCCGAGCCCACCACCTCGAACAACGAGGCGGCGCTTGCCTCGAGGTCGCCGCGGGTCGCGGTGTAGTGCGCGAGCGACGGCCGGGTCAAGAACAGCGAGCCGTGCCGAGCGAGCTCACCGATGTCGAACGGCGCGATCGGCCCCGACGACTGGCCGAAGGCGACCAGCATGCCGCGCGGACTCAGGCACCCGAGCGACCGCCGAAAGGTCGTCTCGCCCACCGAGTCATAGACCACCGGCACGCCCTTGCCACCGGTGATCTCGCGCACTCGCGTAACGAAGTCTTCCTCGGTGTAGACCACCGGATGGTGACAGCCGTGGGCACGTGCGAGGTCTGCCTTGTCGCGACTGCCGACGGTGCCGATCACGGTCGCACCGAGATGCCGCGCCCACTGACACGCGATCAGGCCAACGCCTCCGGCAGCGGCGTGGACCAGAATCGTGTCGCCGGCCTGGACCGGGTAGATGCGGCGCAGCAGATACTCGACCGTCATCCCCTTGAGCATCATCGCCGCGGCGGTATCGTCGGCGATGCCGTCCGGGATCTGCACCAGCCGCTCGGCGGGCGCCAGGCGCACCTCGCTGTAGGACCCGAGAAGACCGGCGTAGGCGACGCGGTCGCCGGGCTCGAGACCGCGGACCCCCGGCCCAACGGCCTCGACAACCCCGGCGGCTTCGGTGCCGAGAATCGTCGGCAGGGTGGGCAGCGGGTACAGGCCGCTGCGGTGGTAGGTGTCGATGAAGTTGAGGCCAACCGCGGTGTGGCGCAGCCGCACCTGGCCGGCTCCCAGCACCCCGACCTCGACCTCTTCCCAGCGCAACTCCTCGGGTCCGCCGGGCCGGTGGATGCGGATTGCTCTGCTCATTGCTGTACTGCTCATGCCCATCCTCCCAGATCTCTCAGATGAAGTCGTTGTCGCGGATCTTCTTCGGCAGGTACTCCTCGGTGACGAACGAGAGTCCCTTGTTCGACAGCGCCTCGAGCTCCCATTTCACACCCTCGGCCAGCATGTGCTTGATCTCGCGCTGCCACCTGCGATCGCCGAACCACTCGTAGGCGAGGATCTCTTTGGCGCGGGTGCGGTCCTGGTCGTTGAGCTTGATGCTGACCTGCGGACTGATCGAAAAACGCGCCGGGTCGTAGCTCGACAAACCGAGGAAGCGCGCCCCCGGGATCGCCATCCGCGCTGACTCGAAAGCCAGGTTGATCGAACCCTGTTTGATCACCGAATGGATGTAGTAGCCCCACGGGTCATTGTCGACGAACACGTAGAGCGGCAGGTCGAGCTCATCGACCAGCCGATAGAGCAGACGGCGCACGCCGCGCGGCGGCTGGCCCTGGCCCGTGACCAGCAGGCACTGATGACGGCGCCAGAACTTGTCCTCGTTGAGCCGCGACCACACCGCCTCTTTCTCCACCAGCAGGATGAACTTGGCGCTGTGTTTCTTGAACTGGATGACGTTGGGCTCGACGATCCCCGGGACCGACCAACCGCCCGAGCCCATCCGCGATAGATCGATGGTGTCGCCAGCGTCGACCAGGGTCATCGGTCCGACCATCGAGCCGCGCTTGGCGGCGAACAACCGCAGCTCCTCGCGCAGCGCGCCGAGGGTGACCTCGAGGTCCTCGATGATCGGATCGGACTCGATCTGGTCGTCGAAGGTGTTCTCGTCGCTGTCGCCCAAAGTCCGCTTGCTCATGTAGTAGAGGTCGCGGATGCTGGTGGTCTTGTTCTCTTCGAGGAGCTGGGTACAGCCGCGGGCGACTACGAAGGTCTGCATGAACTTGCGCGCCTGGCCGAGGTTGAACAGGCTACGGCGCTGCGTCGCGTCGCCCATCTCGATGATCTGCTTGCCCTTCGAGAAGTTGACGTTCGAGAGGGTGCGCGACGGCACGTCGACGAACGGATCGATCTCGCGGTGAGCCAGGTCGACCGCGGTTCTCGCGAGCTGCTCGATCTTGCGCTCGGTGGCCAGGCGTTGCGAGATGCGCACCTTGCGGTGCCGCGAGTTGTCGGCCTTCCTGGCCGCCCGCTCGAGCGCCTTGGCGCTGGGTGGACGCGGCTTCTTGCCGCCAGCGCTCGCCTCCGGATCTTTCTCGCTGCTGTCGGTCATCGCTCCTGCTCCTCCATCACCGCAATCGGCCCCGGTTCAATCGAAGTCGAGCGTGCCCTGCTCATCGCCGTCGAGGTCTTCTTCCTCGTCCCCTTCATCGCCGACCACACTGACGATCACCACGTTGTCGGACTCGCCGAGCTCGTCGTCGACGCCAGCGTCCTTGACCTCGGCAAGCAGCTCGGCGAGCTCGGTCTTCTTGTGGCTGATCCGCAGCAGGTCTTCGCGGAACCCGGGCTGCGGATCGCCAGTGATCCCCTCGACGCTGCGCACCACCTCTTCGAGGTAGAGGTTGAACAGCTCGCGACGCTTGGCCTGATTCTTCGCCCGCGCTTTGCGCTTGACGTACTGGCCGAGCTTGCGGCCACACGCCTGCACCGCGAGCTTGATCTCCTTGCGGATCTCGTCGTAGTCGGCGACCGCTTCCTTGCCTTCGGAGCTGAACGGCACCCACACCGACGCCAGGTGGACCAGGATCACCAGCGGACCGGTGGGCAAGGCGCCCTTCGACTGGGCGAGCCCGTACGACCGCCACGATACGTCGAGCACCGCCTTGGTGATTGCACACCCTCCGGCCTGGTGGAGGAGCGGCACCCGATTGGCGAATCGCAGCACCCGCGCCAACGAGTCGCCGGGCAGTTCACCGCCCCACGCCAGACCGACCTCGACCTGGAACGGATTGCCGCGGTAGACCGCGGGCTTGCGGGTGTCGACCGCGTACATCTCGGCGCGCACTCCGCGGGTGAGGCCGCGGATCAGACCCTGCATCCCGATCGGCGACAGACAGTCGGTGGGCGGCGCCTTGATCTTGGTCTCGGGGTGGTTGATCGCCTGGTAAAGCGCTTCGACCTCCTGCCGCAGCACGGTCTTCGGTCGGCTCCGCGGTCCGGCGCCGGCGCGCCGCGCGATCGCCGACGCCAGCGGTCCGCTGACCCGGCTGAAGTCGCGGCTCAGAAACGAGGTGATCGTCGGCTGGGTGGTGGTCTGGAGCATCTTCATCAGCACCCCGAGCTCGACACCGTGGGGATGGGGCTTGATCTCCTTGGGCGGCTCCGGGTTTTCGTCGACCCCGCGCTCGTAGTGCAGCTCTTCGCCGGCCGGACTCGTGTAGTGGAGGGTAACGTGTGGGTTGGCGACCGCGACCTGGCGCAGGAACTCGTCGACCGACTGTCGGCCCTTCTGGTACTGGCCCTCGAGCTCGATTTCGACCTCGGTGCCATGGTCGAGCTCCCAGTCCGGAATCGTGGTCTCGTTGAGGGTCTTCGGCTTGTTTGCCGCGGTATCGATCATCACCTGCAGCGCCAGCGCCGGCTGGCGTGGGCCGGTGCGCGAGATCACCCGCATCGGCTTGCCAGTGGTCAGCTGCCCGTACATGGCTGCCGCCGAGATTCCGATCCCCTGCTGGCCACGGCTCTGCTTCATCGAATGGAACTTCGAGCCGTAGAGCAGCTTGCCGAAGATATTCGGAATCTGCTTGGCGACGATCCCCGGGCCGTTGTCGCGCACCGTCACCACGAAGCGCTTGTCTCCCGAGCCTGCGGCACGGACGGTCACCCACACCTCGGGCACGATCCCGGCCTCCTCGCAGGCGTCGAG
>JAQBHE010000678.1:0-26975 GCA_032128015.1 Holophagae bacterium | reverse complement strand
GGCAAGAACACGGCTGTGTACCTGGACTATGTTCTGACGCGTCTCACGGTGGTGGGTGCGCTCTATCTTGCTCTGGTGTGTCTCCTGCCGGAAATCCTCATCTCGAACTACTCCGTGCCGTTCTATTTCGGCGGCACCAGTCTTCTGATCGTGGTCAGCGTGACGATGGACACGGTCGCGCAGGTTCAGGGGCATCTGCTGGCGCACCAGTACGAAGGGTTGGTCAAGAAGGCGCGGCTCAGAGGGGGGCGGCGAAATAGATGAGGTTGATTCTGCTCGGCCCGCCGGGCGCCGGAAAAGGCACCCAGGCGGGGCGCATCGGTGCGCGCTACGGTATCAGGCAGCTTTCGACGGGCGACATGCTGCGCGCCGCGGTCGCGGCCCAGACCGCTCTTGGCGCGCGGGTCCAGCAAGTGATGGCCGCCGGCGCCCTGGTCGAGGACCGATTGATGGCCGAGGTCGTAGAGGAGCGTCTTCACCAAGATGACGCCGGCCGAGGGTTTCTGCTCGACGGCTATCCCCGCACCCTGGCGCAGGCCCAGACTCTGGATCGCATCCTCGAGAGCCAGCGCCAAGTGCTCAACTGCGTTCTGTTGCTCGAAGTGCCCGAGGACGTTCTGATCGCGCGGGCGGTGGCCCGCCAGCGCGCTGATGATCGCGAAGCGGTGGTGCGCGCCCGGCTCGAGGTCTACCGGGAAAAGACCGAGCCGCTGGTTGACCACTACCGGCGGCGCAACCTGCTTTGCGAGATCGACGGCAACCAACCGATCGAGGCGGTGGCCAGGGCGCTCGGCCGGCTGCTCGAGCTCGAAGAGGCGAGCCGATGATGATGCTCAAGAGCGGTGGCGAGATCGCCCTGATGGAGGAAGCCAACGCGATTGTCCACCGGGTGCTCGACGAGCTGGAGGCAATGGTGGTGCCCGGGGTCTCCACCCTCGACCTGGACCGCCACGCAGAGGCTACGATCCGGGCCGCGGGCGCGGTGCCGGCGTTCCTCGACTACAAGGGTTTTCCGGCTACCCTGTGCACTTCAGTCAACGACGTGATCGTTCACGGCATCCCAAGTCGAGATCCACTGCGCGGAGGCGATATCATCGGAGTGGACTGCGGGGTGCTGTTCAAGGGATACTATGGGGACGCGGCGCGAACTTTCGCAGTGGGCCGCATCTCGGAGCAGGCCCAGAACCTGCTCGAGACCACGAGGTTGGCGCTGGTGGAGGCGGCCAACCTTGCTCGTCCTGGTGCCCGGCTCAGTGACATCGGTCACGCGGTGCAGGTGCGAGTGGAGACCGCGGGATTCTCGGTCGTCCGGGAATTCGTGGGCCATGGCATCGGCGCTTCTTTGCACGAAGACCCCCAGATCCCGAACTTCGGTGATCCCGGTCGGGGGCCGCGGCTCAAGCCAGGGCTGGTGCTGGCGATCGAGCCGATGGTGAATGTCGGAAGCCATGGCGTGAAGCTCGACGCTGACGGCTGGACCGCGCGCACCGAGGATGGCGCGCTGTCCGCGCACTTTGAATACTCGGTGGCGGTAACCGAGAACGGGCCGTGGATCCTGGGGCTCGGTGCCGAACGAGCACGGGCGACAGCTTGAGGGAACGGTGCAGCCCGCACCGAGATGAAAGGACTGATTGAGTGTCGAAGAAGGAAGAGGCGATCGAGGTCGAAGCGACGGTCGTGGAAACGCTGCCGAACGCCATGTTCCGCGTTGAGCTGGAGAACCAACACCAGGCTCTGGCGCATATCTCTGGCAAGATGCGGAAGCACTTCATCCGCATTCTGCCGGGGACAAGGTGCTCGTGGAGCTGTCGCCCTACGACCCGAGCCGCGGTCGCATCATCTACCGGCTGCGTAGCTAGGAAACGGTCTAGCTAGTCGGCAGTCGTCAGTTAGGAGCCAGTGCAGTTAGGAGCCAGTGCAGTCAGGAGCCAGTGATGAAGGTCAGAGCGTCGGTGAAGAGAATGTGTCCGAAGTGCAAACTCGTGCGCCGTCGGGGCGTGGTCCGGGTGATCTGCGAGAACCCCAAGCACAAGCAACGTCAGGGCTGATCATGCTCCGCAGTAGCGCGCAAGAAGTTTCCCGAAAGAAAGCAAGGATGAAACCATGGCACGGATAGCAGGCGTCGATCTGCCGCAAAACAAGCGGATCGCAATCGGGCTCACCTACATCTACGGCATCGGTCGATCACGCGCGCAGTCGCTGCTTGGTCTGGCCGAGGTCGGCCCCGACACCAAGGTCCGAGACCTCACCGAAGACGAAGCTCAGCGGCTGCGCAAGGTGATCCAGGAAGAAGGAATGGTGGAAGGTGACCTGCGCAAGGACGTCACCCAGAACATCAAGCGGCTGATGGAGATCGGCTGCTACCGTGGGGTCCGGCACCGCAAGGGTTTACCGGTGCGCGGGCAGCGCACCCATACCAACTCGCGCACCCGCAAAGGTCCTCGACGAGCGTCGATCGCGGGCAAAAAGAAGGTCACCAAGTAGGAAGGGTCTAAGGTCATGGCAAAGGCAACCGGCAAGGACAAACGGTCCACCAAGAAGAAGGAGCGGCGCAACGTCGCCCATGGCGTGGCCCATGTCCACGCCACCTTCAACAACACCCTGGTTACGATCACCGACCCCGAGGGTCAGACGCTGACCTGGTCGTCGGCCGGGCGGAACGGTTTCAAGGGATCGCGGAAGGGGACCCCGTTCGCGGCTCAGGTTGCGGCGCAGAACGCCGGCCACCTGGCCCGCGACCTCGGAGTACAGTCGGTCGATGTCCTGGTGAAAGGGCCGGGCGGGGGCCGCGAGTCCGCGATCCGCGCCCTGCAGACAACCGGGATCAGCATCAAGTCCATCAAGGACGTCACACCCATCCCTCACAACGGATGTCGGCCGCGCAAGCGCCGTCGGGTTTGAGGGTCAGAGGCTGCGCCGCACGAACAGCGGGCGAGCGCAGATCAAGATAGCAAGCGAAGGAGCAGTCATGCTTTGGAAGGGTTTTCAGCGCCCCAAGCGCGTCGACATCGATCGGTCGACGCTGACCGATAGTTACGCAAAGTTCACGGCCCAGCCCCTGGAGCGAGGGTTCGGCACGACGGTGGGCAACGCCATGCGGCGCTGCCTGCTGTCGTCGATCGAAGGCGCGGCGATCACCGCCATTCATATCGATGGCGTGCTCCACGAGTTCTCATCGATCTCGGGAGTGGTGGAGGACGTCACCGACATCATCCTCAACCTCAAACTGGTCCCGATTCGCTTCGAAGGCGACGAGCCGCGGATCATCACCATCGATGCCAAGGGACCGGCGACGGTGACAGCCGCGGCGTTTGCCGAGGATCCCGGGATCGAAGTCTATGACCCGGACCTGCCGATCGCCACGCTCAACGAGGAAGGCGCGCTGCGGCTGGAGGCCAAGCTCGAGTTCCATCGCGGCTATCGAAGCGCGGAGAAGAACCTCGACCCGTCGATGGGCATCGGGTGGATTCCGCTCGACTCGGCCCACAGCCCAGTGCGACGGGTGGACTACCGGGTGGAAGCGGCGCGGCTAGGCCGCGCAACCGACTACGAGAAGCTGATAATCGAGGTGTGGACGAATGGCACGACGTCGCCGGTGATGGCGATGTCGCGCGCGGCGATGCTGCTCAAGGAGCACCTGGCGATCTTCATCAACGCCGAGGAGAGCCTGGTGCATGGCGCCGACGCTGACGGCGGTGCCGAGATGACCGGACTCGAGGCGCTGCTCGCCAAGCACATCGACGAGCTCGACCTTTCCGTGCGCTCGGCGAACTGCTTGAAGAACGCCAACATCAACACTCTTCGGGAACTCGTATCGCGGACCGAGAAGGACATGATGGACACCAAGAACTTCGGCCGCAAGTCGCTCGAGGAGCTCCAGGAGCTCTTGACACGACTCGGCCTTTCGTTCGGCATGGCCGCCTCCGAGAGCTCCTCGGGAGTCGTGGCCTAGGGCTGGCCGAGCGAGCTGCAAGAAGCAAAAGGATCGCCATGCGCCACAACATACGCAACAAGAAACTCGGTCGGACTTCGTCCCATCGGCGGGCGCTGTTCCGCAACCAGCTGGCGTCGTTGCTGGACAAGGAACGGATTGTGACCACCCTGGCCAAGGCCAAGGCGCTGCGGCCGATCGCCGAGAAGGTGGTGACCCGGGGCCGCACGGATACCGTGCACGCGCGCCGGCTGGTTGGGCGCTGGATCGCCGACCGCGACCTGATCAAGAAGCTGTTCGACCAGATCTCGCCGCGCTTCAGCGATCGGCCCGGCGGGTACTTGCGGATTCTCAAGCTCGGTCCGCGTCGGGGCGACGGCGCCGAGACGGCGATCCTCGAGTTCGTCGACTACCAGCGCAAGACCAAGGACGCGTAGGGCCGCGTATTCGTAGGGCCCGGGATTCTTAGGCCGATGTCGGCGGGCGGCCCCGACGACTTCGCGGCGGGCCCGCGACGGGTCCCGGACAGCTAGGATGCCGCGGACGGCCAGTCTGCCTTGGCGGGTCAGTCTGCCTCGACGCGTCAGTCCGCCGCGGCGGCTTCGCTCTTGGCGTCGGCGATGACTTTTTCCTGGACGATTCGCGGTACCTCGTCGTAGTGCGAGAACTCCATGGTGAAGCTCGATCGGCCCTGGGTCATCGAGCGTAGCGCCTGGGAGTAGGTCAGCATCTCCGCGAGCGGCACCTGGGCCTTGATGATCTGGGTGGTGCCCTTGGATTCCATGCCCTGGGGTCTACCGCGGCGCTGGGCGAGGTCGCCCATGATGTCGCCCATGAACTCCTCGCTGGTGGCGATGTCCACTTGCATGATCGGCTCGAGCAGGACCGGCGCTGCGTTTGCCATCGCGTCTTTGAACGCCAGCGATCCCGCGATCTTGAACGCCATCTCGGAAGAGTCGACGTCGTGGTACTGGCCGTCGAGCAACCGGACCCTGAACTCGACCACCGGGAAACCCGCGACGTAGCCGCGCTCGGCGGACTCGCGGATCCCTTTCTCGACTGCGGGCCGATAGTTGTGAGGAATCGCACCGCCGAAGATCTCGTCGACGAACTCGAACTGCTCTCCGCGCGGCAACGGCTCGATGGAGATCTGACAGTCGGCGAACTGGCCGCGGCCGCCGGTCTGCTTCTTGTGGCGGCCGTGGCCGTTGGCGGCACGGCGAACGGTCTCCCGATAGGGCACCTTGGGCGGGTGAAGGATGACTTCGACCTTGTAGCGAGACTTGAGCTTGGCGACCGCGATCTCGATGTGGAGCTGACCGGTCCCCGAGAGCAAGAACTGGCCGGTCTCGGGGTCGCGATTGGCGCGCAGGGTGATGTCCTCCTCGAGAAGACGAGCGCAAGCCTCGCCGATCTTCTCCTCGTCGCCCTTCGCCTTGGGCTCGATGGCAAACGAGATCGACGCCACCGTCGGCGTGAACCACCCGAGCTTCACCGGTCGTCGCTTTTGACAGAGAGTGTCGCCGGTGTGGGTGACTTTGAGCTTGGCGACACCGCCGATATCGCCCGTGAGCAGTCGCGGTACTCCCTGGCCTTGCTTGCCCTGCATCGCGAGCAGGTGTCCGATCCGCTCCTCGCTCTCGGCGCGGCTGTTCCATAGCGGCGTATCCGAGTCGAGGGTGCCGCTGACCACTCGCAGCAGCGAGATCCTGCCGCTGTACGGATCGCTGAGGGTCTTGAAAACCAGCGCGCTCGCAGGTTCCTCGCCCGAAGTCGCGAGATCGATCGCGGCGCCGCCGACATCGGTGGCGGGAAAGGCTTTTCTGTCTAGCGGCGACGGCAGGGCGCCGACCATGAAGTCGAGGAGCGCTGAGTTGCCGATGCCGTGTCCCGCAGACGACACCGTGAGCGGAAACAGGCCCCGTGCCGCCACCGCCTTGCGCAGTCCGGCGGTCAGCTGCGCGGTCGACAAATCCCCGGCTTCGAAGAAGGTCTCCATCAGCTGCTCGTCGCTCTCGGCCACGGCCTCGACCAGCTGAGCGCGCCAGTCCGCCACTGCGTCGGCGAGCTCCGTTGGTACCTCGACCGCTTCGCCCTGACCGTTGCCGTCACGAGGGAACAGCCACGCGGTGAGCTCGATCAGATCGACCACGCCGCGCAGGTCGTGGCTCTCGCCGATCGGGATCTGCACCGGCACGACGGTTCGCCCAAAGACCTCGCGCAAGTGTGCGACGGCCTGCGGGAAATCGGCATTCTCGCGGTCCATCTTGGTGAGGTGGAAGGCGACGGGCACCGCCATCTCGAGGGCGTAGTCCCAGATCTTCTCGGTCGATACCTCGACACCCGCGACCGTGTTGATACACACCAGCGCGGCGTCGGCGGCGCGCAGCGCGCAGCGCGCCTCGGAGAGGAAAATGCCAGAGCCCGGGGTGTCGAGCAGGTTCACCTTGTGGCGTTGCCACGGCAGGTGGCAGATCGCCAACCCGATCGATAGCCCCCGCGCCACCTCTTCGGTGTCGAAGTCGGTGACTGCGTTGCCGTCCTCGACCCGGTTGAGTCGGCTGGCCACGCCCGAGGTGTACAAGAGACCGCTGGCGAGCGTGGTCTTGCCGGTGTCGTTGTGCCCAACGAGCGCGACGTTGCGAATGAGCTCGGAGCTATCGACCTGCATTCCGGTCCTCCGTCGATGACAAGCGTTCTAACCCTGCTGGAAGCCGCTCAATATAGCACGGCAGTCGGGCGGTTCTCGGGCTCGTGAACCTCCAGCGCGCCGAGGTCATGGAGCTGCGAGGCGAGCTCGTCGGCCGGTCCGACGGCGACCACCGCCAGTCGATCCGGGTCGAGGTGAAGACGGGCGGCCTCGAGGATCTGCGTCGGCGTGACCTGCCGGAAGAGCTCGGGAAGACGGGTGTAGTAGTCGTCGGCGAGGTCGTAGAGCAGCAGTAGTTCCAGTCGCCCGGCGATCGACTGCAGAGTCTGGATCGTCGTCGGCAGGGAGCCGAGCAGGTAGCTCCGGGTCTCTTCCAATTCTGCGACACTCGGCGCCTCCTCGCGGATCCGTTGCAGCTCGTACAGTACTTCGCGGGTGGCGGCGCCGACGAAGCGACTGTCGACAGCGGCCGAGACGACGAATGGACCGGCGCCGCGGCGATCGACGAACTGGCTCCGCGCCCCGTAGGTATAGCCGTGGCGCTCGCGCAGATTGAGGTTGATCCGGCTGGTGAACTTGCCGCCGAGCAGCGAGTTGAGAAGCACCAGCCGCGGCCGGTCGGGATGGGCCCGCGGCACGCCCAGGTGGCCGATGCGCAGCTCGCACTGCGCCGCGCCCGGCCGATCGACGATGTGAACCCGAATCCCCTCGAGAGGGGACGGGTCGAGCGCCGGCAGGGGCGGCGCGCTGTGGCCGCCGAGGCCGCCTAGCCCGCGGTCGAGGTGGGCAGCCAGGATCGCCGGGTCGAAGTCGCCGGCGGCCACCAGAAATGAGCCGTCGAGCTGGCGATGGCGCTCCCAGAACCCGGCGACGTCCGACCGGCTCAGCTGTTCGATGTCGCTAGCAACCCCGAGTTGGGGGCTGCCGTAGACCCGTTCGCCATAGATCGCGCGGGCGAAACGACGAGCCGCCATCGCCGACGGGTCGTCGTCTTGACGTTCGAGCTCGGCGAGTCGTAGCGCTCTAGAGCGCTCGATCTCTCCTTGATCAAAGGCTGCTTCGTTGATCACTTCGGCCAACACTGCGACCGCGAACTCGAGGTGCTCGCTGAGGACGGTGATCCCCACCGAGCAGCCGTCCCAGCTGCAGCCGGCGCCGAGGAAGCCGCCACGGCCTTCGACTTCATCGGCGAGTTGGGTCGCGCTGCGGCTAGCGGTCCCCTTGTCGACCAGCGCGGCGGTGAACGACGCCAGACCGCGCTTCCCCGGCAGGTCGAACTGGGAGCCACCGCAGTGGCCGTAGTGGAGGCTGACAAGCGGCACACGGTGCTGGGCGAAGGCGATCATCTCGAGGCCCGCGGTCGTGCGACCACGTTCGAAATGAGGGAACCCAAAGGGACGTTCTAGCCCCGGGGGTGGTCGTCGGGTTCGATCGAGCGCGCTCACGATGGCGCCTCCCCGGGCACGACTGCGACCGTCGCGTGGGCGCTGGCAGAGCCGTAGCGATCGGCGCAGGCACGGAGGTCTTCGAGGGTCACCGCGCGGTAGTGCTCGGGCTCGACGAGCGCGCGTTCCGGCCGGTCGAAATAGGTCGTTGCCATCGACAGCGCGTCGGCGCGGTCCTCGAGCGCCTGGAGGTCGTTCCAGTGCACCGTGAGCATGGTGTTGAGGGCACGCGTCCGTTCGGCTTCAGTGACCCCGTGCGCGACGACCTCGGCCAGGCTCTCGTCGATCGCGATCCTGAGCTCGTCAACGTGAGTGTCGGGTCGCCCGCTGATCACCATGCCGAAGGTCCCACAAAGCTCGGTCGGTAAGACGTAGCAGCTGGCGCTCTGGGCGATCTGGCGCTGGTAGACCAGGTCGCGGTACAGCCGGCTCGCTCGGCCGCCGCCGAGGATTGACGCGAGCACGCTGGCGGCGTACCACTCGGAAGTGCCGTAGGCGGGCACCGAGAAGCCGGCGTAGAGGCGAGGCAAGCGGACGCGGTCCTCGAGGACCTCGAACCGCCGCACCGGCGCGGTGTAGGGTGGCGCCGGCCACGACCGGCTGGGCCGCGCGGTCGGCTCGAGGGGCCCGAAGTAATCGTCGACCATCCGCAACGCCCGCTCTTCGTCGAAGTCGCCCACCAGGGTGAGCACAGCGTTGTTCGGGGCGTAGTGGGCGTGGAAGAAGTCCTCGACCTCATCGAGGCTGGCGGCGGCGATGTCGTCGACGTATCCGATCACCGGCCAGTGGTAGGGGTGGTCGGCTGGATACAGCAGCTCGTGCAGCCGCTCGGATGCTCTTCCGTACGGCTGGTTGTCGACCCGCTGGCGGCGCTCGTTGATCACCACCGAGCGCTGGTTCTCCAGCTTCTCGGCGGTCAGCGCCGGCAACAGAAAGCCCATCCGATCGGACTCCAGCCACAGCGCCAGCTCGAGCTCGTGGGCCGGCACGGTCTCGTAGTAGTTCGTGCGATCGAACCAGGTAGAGCCGTTGGCGACGCCGCCGGCTCTCTGGAGATGTCCGAAGTGGTCGTTGGCGCCGACGTTCTCCGAGCCTTGGAACAGCATGTGCTCGAACAGGTGCGCGAGACCGGTCCGACCAGGTTGCTCGTCCTTGGATCCGACGTGGTACCAGATGCTGAGGGCGACCAGCGGCAGGGTGTGGTCGGCTTGGAGCACCACCTGAAGGCCGTTGTCGAGTCGGTGGCGGCGGGGTTGCATCGGGGGACCTCGGCGGGCGCCAGATGCTACCAGCCGGGTGCGTCAGGATGCTGGCGGCGCTCTGGGCGATGGGGGCTTGGGGGATTCGGATGGGCGGCTTGGGAGTTGCGTTACGTCCGGTTTGCGCCTATGCTTTTGGCATGAGCTTCCTGACCGCGCGCCAGAAGGAGATCCTGGATTTCATCGGCGACTTCCAACGACGGTGCGGGTTCACCCCGACCCACCGCGAGATCCGTGATCACTTCTCCTACTCGTCTTACGGCACGGTCCACAAACATCTGCGGCTGCTCCGCGAGAAGGGCTACCTGCAGCGCACCCGCCATCAAAAGCGCGGCCACCAACTGGTGGCCGCCACCGGTCACCAACTGGTGGCTTCCACCAGCAGCGAGCTTCGCGAATTGCCGTTTCTCGGGCGGATCGCTGCTGGCCAGCCGATCGAGGCGCTGCCGGGCGACGAAACTCTGGAGGTGCCTTCGCACCTTCTTCGTGGCGCGAGCGATCACTACGTGCTCCGGGTCGCCGGGGAGTCGATGATCGAAGAGGGAATCCACGACGGCGACTTGGTGATCGTCCACCGTCGCGATGTCGCTCGAGCCGGCGAGATGGTGGTGGCGCTGATCGACGGCGAGGCCACCCTCAAGCGATTCTTTCCAGAAGGCCCGATGGTCAGGCTCCAGCCCGCGAACGCCCGCATCAAGCCCCTGCTGGTCGCCGCCGAGCGACTGCGAGTGCAGGGCGTCGTGGTTGGTCTGATGCGGCGATTCTGAGCCGATTCGATCGTGCGGACCCTAATAGGTAGTGCCGATCCGGCGGCTAGGCGCTGGTAGACTGGCGATAGAAGGCAGGTGCTCGTCGGAGGCTGGGCGCGGTTGGTGGCGACGAGCTTGCCCCGCGGAGCCGGAGCCATGACCGAGGTGGCGATGCAGATCAACGATTTGTTGCGGCTGATGACCGAGCGCGGTGCATCAGACCTGCATCTCAAGCCAGGCCGGCCGCCACTATTGCGGATCCACGGCAAGATCCAGCCCCTCGAGGGGGCTGATCTCAAGCCCGAGCAGATCGGACAGATGCTCTCGGGCATCCTTCAACCCCACCAGAAGGCGAAGCTCGAGCGCGATCTGTCAGTCGATCTCGGGTATGGAGTCCCCGGCCTGGCGCGGTTCCGTTGCAACACCTATCTGCAGCGCGGGACCCTCGCGGCATGCTTTCGGCTCATTCCCTACCGGGTCAAGAGCATCCATGATCTCGAGTTACCCGACACCCTGATCGAGCTGTGCGAGCTGAACCAGGGCCTGGTGCTGGTGACCGGGCCCACCGGCAGCGGCAAGTCGACCACCCTGGCGGGGATGATCCATCACATCACCCGGACCCGCGACGTCAACCTGATCACCATCGAAGACCCGATGGAGTTTCTGATCACCGACGGCAGGGCGACGGTTTCGCAGCGCGAGGTCGGCACCGACACTCCGAGTTTCAGCCAAGCCCTGCGCAACGCGATGCGCCAGGACCCCGACGTGATCATGGTCGGCGAGATGCGCGATCGCGAGACCATTTCGACGGTCATCTCGGCCGCCGAGACCGGGCACCTGGTGTTGTCGACGCTGCACACCAACGGCGCCACCCAGACCGTTGACCGCATTCTCGACAGTTTTCCGGCCGAGCAGCAGGGTCAGGTGCGCGGCCAGCTCGCCCAGGTGCTGCGCGCGGTGATCTCGATGAAGCTGGTACGGCGGCGCGACGGCGGCGGCCGCATCGCGGCCCTCGAGATCCTGCGGGCCTCGCCGAAGATTGCCCAGCTGATCGAAGCCGGCAAGACTTCCGAGATCGGCGAGCAGCTCGAGAGCTCGGTTTCCTATTACCGGATGCAGACGATGAACCAGTCGCTGCTCGCACTCATGGTCCACGGCGCAATCAGCTACCAGGAGGCGATGTCGCAAAGCGCCGATCCCGACGATTTGTCGCTCAAGCTTCGCAGCATGTTTCCCAAGATCGAGCAGCAGGGGGAGAATATGAGCCCATCGCCAGCCGACTTCTCCGAGATCGTCGAGCTCCAGCAGTTCCGCCGCCTCTACGAGGAGCAGGAGGACAAGAATCGACTGCAGCTGGAGGAGACCGCTGCCGAAGTGGTCCAAGTCCGTGGCCTGCTCGCCGAACGGGACGAGCAGGTCCGCGACCTTCACGCCCGGGCCCAAGAGAGCGCGCTCGAGACCGAGCGCCTGCGCGGCGACTATCAGCGACTGCGCCAAGAAGCCCAACAGAAGATCGACAAGCTCATGGAGCGGGTCAAAGAGCTCAACCAGCGGCTGGTTGGCGGCTAGATTCCCTAGAGGGGGCCGCCGGGATCTTCCCGCCCGGCGCCCGCAGGCCGGCGCGGGCTCGTCGCGTGGCGCGCGTACCCTCGGGCTCCCTGGCGGCGAATCGGCGCTATGATTCGTTCGCGCCATGAGCATAAGTGCCGATGAAATAAGGAAAATCGCTCTTCTCGCCAAGCTCGAGCTGAGCGCCGACGAGGAGCGCGCCTACGGGCAGCAGCTGGCTCGGATCGTTGCCTACATCGACCAGCTCGAGCTGTTCTCGGGTGAGGAAGGACCGGAGTCCGCAGCGTCGCCATGCGAAGCCGAAGACGTCGCCGAGCCCTTGGGTGAGATCGGGTGGCCGATCGACAACGCCCCGGACCGGCTCGATCGCTTTGTGTTGATCCCTCAGGTCAAGGCGGCGGATCGTGGCTGAGACCTGGGAGCTCGCCGCCGCCGAGATCGCTCGTCGAGTTCAGCGCGGCGAGCTGCGGGCCACCGAGGCTCTCGCCAGCGCAGTCGCCCGCGCGCACGCGGTCGACGGTGCGGTTCGCGCCTTCGTGCGCAGGGATCTCGACGGTGCCGAGCGCGCGGCAGCGGACCTGGATCACCGGATCGCGCGCGGCGAGCGCGCAGGAACGCTGGCCGGGGTGCCGGTCGCCATCAAGGACAACCTCTCGGTCGCGGGCTGGCCGCTCACCTGCGGCTCCCGAGTCCTCGACGGCTACCGCGCGCCCTACACCGCCACTGTGGTCGAGCGGCTCCGCGCCGCCGACGCGATTGTCGTCGGCCAGACCAACATGGACGAGTTCGCGATGGGCTCGTCGTGCGAGAACTCGTCGTTCTTTGCCACCCGCAACCCGTGGCGGCTGGATCGCGTTCCCGGGGGCTCGAGCGGCGGCTCGGCGGCGGCGGTGGCCTCGGGATCGGCCAGCCTGGCGTTGGGCTCGGATACCGGCGGCTCGGTTCGGCAGCCTGCCGCACTGTGCGGAGCCGTCGGCTTGAAGCCGACTTACGGCCGGATCTCGCGCTACGGGTTGGTGGCCTTCGCGTCTTCGTTCGACCAGATCGGCCCGATCTCGTCGACGGTCGAGGACGCGGCGTTGGCGCTCGGGGTGCTGGCCGGGCCGGACTCCCGTGACTCGACCTGCGCCGAGCGTCCCCCGGACGACTACCTGAGCGGTCTCGAGCGTGGTATCGCCGGGCTGCGAGTCGGAGTGCTCCGCGAGCTCGAGGGAGATCTCGGCCAGCTACCCGCCGATGTCGCCGAGGCTTGGCACGCCGGGCTGGCGCGGCTCGAGAGCGCGGGCGCTTCGGTGGTCGAAGTCAGCGTGCCCGCGATTCAGGCCGCCGTGGCGGTGTACTACGTGGTGGCGAATTGCGAAGCGAGCACCAACCTCGCCCGTTTCGACGGCGTGCGCTACGGCTATCGGTCACCAGATCACCGCGACCTCGACGAGCTGTATCGCAAGAGCCGCAGCGAAGGGTTTGGCCGTGAGGTGAAGCGTCGGATCATGCTCGGCACCTTCGCGTTGTCGAGCGGCTACTACCAGGCCTACTACGGACGCGCGGTGTCGGTGATGCGCCGGATGCGCGCGGAGCTGATGACGGCGTTTGCGGCCGTCGACCTGATCGCGACACCGACGATCCCGACCGCTGCGTTCCGAATTGGCGAGAAGGTGTCGGATCCGCTGGCGATGTACTTGTCCGACGTCTACACCACACCGGCGAGCCTCGCCGGGCTGCCCGCGCTCGCCGTGCCCTCCGGGCTCGATCGTTCCGGGCTGCCGTTGTCCTTGCAGCTGATGGCGCGCCCGTTCGAAGAAGCGCTGCTGTTGCGCGCCGGCCGCGCTTTCGAGCGTGCCCGCGGCAGCTTCGGGCGTCCCACGCTCGCGGAGGTGGCGTGAGCGTCCGCTTTGGGTTGCGAGGTGCCGCGATCGGGATCGTGGTCCAGGCGTCGGTGCTCTGTGGCGCGGTGGCCGCAGGCTCGTTGCGCGTCCAGATCGACGCTCGACGGGTCGCGACCTTGACCGAGGACCAGGAGTTGTACCTCGAGGCGTTTCCCGACGCCAGCGAAGGCCTGGCAGCGTTTGCCCAACGCCACTGCGGGTCGGCGGCCGCCGCCGATCAGGTGGTCGCGGCGAACGGCGGCGTCCGGCGGCTGTTGCGGGGTGTTCGATATCGGGTGCCGTTCTCGTGCCTCCGGCCGGATGGGCGCGACACGGTGATCTCGAGCCTGTTCCCCGACGATCGGCCCGCCGCAGAGGGCTGGCGTCACCAGGTGGGCCAGCGATCTGGCGGAGCGGTCGAAACCCTGTGGTCGATCGCGCGTTGGTTCACCGGCTCCGGCGAAAGCTATCGTGCGATTCGCGACTTCAACCGACTCGCCGACGAGACGATTGTCCCCGGGCAGACCCTGACCATTCCCGCGGCGTTGCTGCGCTCGGAGCTCCGTTCGCTGGTCGAGGGCGTCGCCGCCAGGGAGCCGGCGCTGCGCTACGGGCGCGACGGGCGCGGGTCCTACGCGGCCTACTTGCTGCGCGCCGGGGAAGCGCTGTACTCGAGCGTCGTGGTCCGCTTCACCGGCCGGCTGTTCGCTTCAGACGTCAACCCGCTCGCCGACGAGATCGCGCGTCGCAGCGATATTGCCGATGTCACCGACATCCCGGTCGGTTTCGAGGTCAAGATTCCGCTCGAGTACCTGTCCCCGGAGTTCCTGCCCAACGATCACCCGGGCCGCATCGAGTACGAGCAGAGTCGGTCGGCGATGCGCCAGTTCACCAACGAGGTGACCGCGGCCGGACTCGAGGGGGTGACGGTGATCCTCGATGCTGGTCACGGCGGCAAGGACAGCGGCGCTCAGACCCAGGGGGTGTGGGAGAGCCTCTACGTCTACGACATCATGCTGCGCACCAAGGCGCTGTTGGAACAGGCCACGCGGGCGACGGTCTTCGCGACCACCCGCGATGGCGATCGCTTCGAGATCGAAGAGCGTGATCGGTTGAGTCCTTCCCAGGGCCACGCCGTGCTCACCACTCCGCCGTACGGGATCGTGACTGCGGTGGTCGGGACCCACCTGCGCTGGTACTTGAGCAACGACATCTTGGCCACCCAGGAAAGGCGAGGAGCCGAGCCCCAGCGGGTGGTGTTCCTGTCAATTCATGCCGACTCCTTGCACCCGTCGGTGCGCGGCGCCATGGTCTATGTACCCGGCCTGTTGCCGATCCCGACCAGCTACGGCAAGACCGAGGCCGAGTTCACCTCGCGCAAGGAGGTGCGCAACCGCCCGCGGGTCTCGTTCACGAGCAGCCAGCGGATCGAGAGCGAAGGTCTGTCCCGGGACCTCGCGAACCACCTGGTGGAGGGGTTCCGCGGCGTCGGGCTGGCGATCCACCCCAACCAGCCGGTACGTGACCGCATCGTCCGCCGCGGCGGCCGGCCGTGGGTGCCGGCGGTGTTGCGCTACAGCGCGGTCCCCAGCAAGGTCTTGATCGAGGTCTGCAATCTGTCGAACCCCGAAGATCTGCGACTGATCCAAACCCGCGAGTTTCGTGATCGGGTGGCGCTCGCGATCGTCGATGGTCTGCTCGGGTATTACGGGCAGGCTCGGTCGCAGCCGTCGCAGGTCGCCGCGACCGGAGACTAGGGCCACGTGTTGGCGGGGAACTTTCAGGTCGTTCGAGTTCTCTAATCCCTCCTGAGGAAGCCCGGTTTTTCACGAGGACCGCTGGTTTGGAAAACGCCTTGGTCAGCCGACCCTTCGAAGCGCCCAGCACCGCGCAGAAGGAGCGCGATCTGGTGGAGCGCTACCGGCGGGCCGACCCCGAGGCCTTCGACGAGTTTTACCGTCAGTTCTCCGCGATGATCTACAACCTCTGTCTGCGGCAGAGCGGTGCTCCCGAGACCGCGCAGGACCTGAGCCAGGAGATCTTCCTGAAGATCTTCCGCAGCCTGGCGCGCTTCCGGAGCCAGTCGAGCCTGAAGACCTGGGCGTACCGGATCGCGATCAACCATTGCCGCAGCCGGCGCGGCCGACGCCGTCTCGAAGCCGTGTCGCTGACTCGCGACGACGGCGAGGTCATCGACGTCGCCGACCCGCGGCGTGGTCCGGAAGATCGTGCGCTCGCGGCGAGCGAGAGCGAGCGCCTGGCCCGGGCGCTGCTCGATGTCGAGCCGCGGTTCCGTGAGGCGGTGGTCCTCCGGGACCTCGAGGATCTGAACTACCAGGAGATCGCGGAAGTGTTGCGGGTGCCGATCGGCACGGTGCGTTCACGGATTGCCCGCGGGCGCGATCAGTTGCGCCAAATCCTGGAGGGCGTGTCGTGAGCGTGATCGAGGGCCACCTGGATGCCGAGCTGCTCTCGGCGTATCTCGATGACGAGGTCCTAGACCTCGAGAAGATCGAAATCGACGGCCACTTGGCCGACTGTCCGAGCTGCCTCGATCGTCTCGAGGGTCTGCGGCGCGTGACCTCGACCCTGCAGCGTCTCGAGCGTGCCGAGCCGCCACCGGTGCTCGGGATCCTGGTCCAGCGCCGTCTCGGCTTGGATCGGCAGCCGGGAGGCGTCGCCGGCCGCTGGCTGAGAAGCACCGCCTGGCAGTTCCCAATCTCGCCGCCGTTGGCCACCCTGTTCGCTCTGGTGTTGGCGCTCGCGATCATCGTCTCCCTCTTCGGCAGCGCGCTCGAGTGGCTCGACGCTCGCGAGCCGATCCTGGTGCCGGTGTTCGAGGATCGGCCGGCGGCGGTCGTCGAACCCAGTGACGAGTCCGATCGTCGGATGGTCGGTGGCCGGAGCTTCGCGCTGGTGGACGGACGTTGGCAGGAGCTGGGGATCGGTGAGCGCGCAGTGCGGACTGTGGCCGCCGATTCCCCCGAGGCACTGCGCTTGTGGCAGACCGAGCCGGAGCTCGAAAGGGCGTTCGCCGCGGTCGGCGTTCGGCTGCTGATCGACGGTGAGGTGGTCGAGGTCGCCGGCACAGCCGAGGTCGCCGGCGCAGCCGAGGTCGTCGGCACAGCCGAGATCGCCGGCGCGGGCGGCCCGTGAGCGCGGCTGCCGACCGGGTCCAAAGCCCGGACCGGCGGAAGGCCCGCTCGCTACGGTTCGAGGTCGGTCGGGTCGAAGACCTCGATCGCCGCCACCGCCAGGATGTCGCCGTCGACCTCGATCCGGTCGCCTACTCGTTTGCCGAGCAACCGCTGGCCGAGCTCGGACTCGAACGATATGACCTGGCGCTCGGGAGCGCTCTCCCAGGGCCCGAGGATGGTCAACGTGCGCTCGGATGCAGCCTCACCGAATCGCACGCGGGTGCCGACGCGGACCTCCCCGGCGTCGACCTGATCGGGGTCGAGCTCCTGGACACGTTCGAGGTCCCGGCTCAGAGAGGTGGCGCGTGCCGACAGATACTCGTGACGCTGGCGCGCCGACTTGTACTCGAAGTTCTCTCGCAGGTCGCCAAGGGCCCGTGCCTCTTCGATCGCTTTGCGGTTTGCCGGCAACTCCTCCTCGAGCAGCTGGCGCAGTTCCTCGCGTTTGGCGGCGATCGATGTTCTGGTGGCGTACAGAGGATGCGCGCTCGGCTCGCGCAGGTGCGGGAAGCGAAGGTGAAGGGCCTCGCGCAGCGGTCGCGATTGGTAGTCGAGCAGGCTCGTCGCTCGCTCCAGAGCGGCGTCCGCCTCGACCGCCTCGCTCTCGGTGAGCAGCGAGAGCAGCCGTGGCACCGTGCCTCCGGAATCGCATAGTGCGACCAGTCTGTGTCGTTGCGAGTCGAAGGCGGCGTCGCCCACGGCGCTGAGGATCCGCTTGAGCAGCCGCCAGCCGCCCCACTGCCGGAACTCCTCGTCGTCTTGGGCGCGCTCGGCGAGGTAGACCAGAGCGTCGGGGGATCGTTGCCATTGGGAAAGCACCCGATCGAACACCCGGTCGAGCTCCGTCTTGCCGGCCGCCAGCAGCCCCTCGGCCAGTACTCCGAGGGTGCGGGGATCGGTCTCGCGAAAGAACCGGCTCTCGAAGATCGCCGACCAGTCAGGATGAGCGTCGCGGAGGATGGCATAGGCGCGCTCGCGCAGCGGGCGTTGGCCGAGGGCGTCGAGAAAACGGCTTGGGTCGTCGAGCGCCTGGAGCAGCTCGGCGGGCTGCCAACTCGAGCCGCCGGGTTGGCGCTCGAGCGCCGCCCAGATCTCGAAGGCGGCCGGTGGGTCGGTCTCGCGCAAGGTAAGGAGACGCTCGTCCAACGCTGCCACCATTCGCTCTCGCAGTAGCGGGTCCTGGTTGCTCGCGCGTCGCAACAAATCGAGCTGGCCGGGAACGTCGGCGGCTTCGAACTCGAACCAAAGGTGATCCTCGGCGTGGCCGCTGGTCTCGGCCCAGTGGTAGGTGCTGCGCGGACCACCGCTGGCGATGACCTGGGAATGACGGCGGGCCGCGGCCCACCATCCCCCCCATTGTTCCTTGGTGATCAGTCCGTCGACGACCTGACGGATCTCGGCGCCAGAAAGCGGCCGAGAATAGCTCTCGAGAACGGAGCGCAGGAGATCGCTTGGTGCTAGTGCTCTAAGCGTTTCCGGCGCCTCGAGCTTGCGCGCGAGCACGTGACCATCGGGGATCAGCTCGAGGATCTTGCCGGCGGCGCGAAAGCCCACAGCCACCCCGGCCTGACGTTCGAAATCGACCTTGAGGGTTTGGAGGGCAAGGTTGACCTCGACCACCCGGCCGACTCCCTGGTCCTTCATCGCCACCACCGTGCCGACCTCGTAGATCAGCAGGTTGCGCAGGCGCTCGACCTTGTCCCACAACTTCGGGGTCTCGTCGCGGCCACGATCGAGCCCGACCGCCGGCAGCACCGCGTCGAGATCGGCGGCGCGATTGGCGTACATGCCGCGCAGTGACTTCTGGACCTCCTCGTGGATCCTGCCCGCCTTCAAGTAGCGCTTGCCGGCGGCTTGGATCAGCGCCAACCGCGCCTCCCATAGCTCTTGCTCCTGGAGCGCGTCGTCGAGCAGTTCCAGAAGGACCCGGGCCGAGCTCGGTTGGCTAGCCTCCGCGAGCTCCGCAGCGCGCGCGAAACTGTCGATGTCGTCCGGTCGGTTGGCGAGGTGATCGAGCCAAGCCGATTCGAGGGCGTCGGGGTTCTCGGACTCGAGAGCGCTGGCGAGAGTCGATGGAAGTGCCAAGGTGGGAGACCGGGTGGATGGGGCCGCAGGCCGGACCGTGGAATCTATCAGTTCGGTTCTCGGTTGTCGCGGATCGCGGAGACTTTGCTGGTGGCGGTGGATCCGCGAAGGCCCGGCGCGGCGCTGTTAGCATCCCCGCGATGACACCTGCGGAAGGGCCGCACCCAGACGATCCGCCCGGCGTCTCGCTGCGCCGGGACAATCGCGGCTTGGAGTCGAAGCTGGGTCGCCGACTGATCGAGGCGTCGGCGACGGAGTTGCTGGCCCTGCTCGAGGAACATCTCGACGCGCTGACTCCGAACGACGCGCAGCAGGCGTTGCGAAACCCCCACGCTTCTGCTGCTGCGGTCGCGGTGTTGTTGCGAGCGCGCCATTTGCGATCGGCCTATCGGGTGCGCTGCGAGATCGCGAGCCATCGTCAATCGCCCGAGGTCGATGCGATCGGGATGGTGCCGGGTCTGTACTGGCGGGACCTGGCGCGGATGGGCAGCGACACCCGGGTGCGGCCGCGGGTCCGCCGCTCGGCCGATCTCGCGCTTTCGGCCCGGCTCCCGGGCATGGCTCTGGGCGAACGGGTGGCTCTGGCCCGCGCCGCCAGCCCGGCGCTGATCCAGCAGCTTCGCCTCGATCCCCATCCCCGAGTGGTCGCCGCGTTGCTCGACAACCGGCGAATGACCGAGGACTTGTTGTTGCCGCTGGTGGCGAGCGCGGTGGCGGCTTCCGAGTCGCTCCGGGTGGTCGCTCGCCATCCGCGGTGGGGGGTCCGCTACCCGGTGCGCGCGGCCCTCGCGGGTAATCGGCGAACTCCGGTGGAAGTGGCGCTCGATCTGCTCCCCGCACTTCGCAAGAGCGAGCTCCGGCGGGTCCGCAACGATCTCCGCCTCGACCCGAATGTGGTGCGCCGCGCTCGCCTGCTGTTGGGTGAGGACTTGACCTAGGTAGGTAAGGTAGAAAAGGAAGCGAACGGCGGTGCGCATCCGAGGCTTCGGGTTCCTCCGGGGTTGGGCTCTCGCTGCCCGTCCTGGTGTGCGGTCCGCGTGACGTAGAGTACTGGCTGGAGGATCAACGTGGCCGCGGAGGGAGCGAACCGACCTTGGGATGGCGAGGCCGAGTCCGGATCGTTCGGGCAGTGGTTGCGGCGCCAACGCGAAGTGCGTGAGATCGGCCTGCGCGAGATCGCGGAGACCAGCAAGATCAGCCTGCGCTACCTCGAAGCCCTCGAGCAGGACCGATTCGAGTTGCTGCCGGCGCCGGTGTTTGCCAAGGGCTTCCTGCGCGAGTATGCGAAGTTCGTCGGTCTCGACCCGGACGAAGTCGTCAACTACTTCATCTCGGCTCTTCCCGGTGACCCACGCGAGGAAGAGCGCCGCGAGCGCCGCCCCCCGGACCCTCAACGACCCTTCCTCGGCCTCCCCCTCTTGGTGGTGCTCTGTGTGTTGTTGTTGGTGGCCGTTGGCTTGGCGTACCTCGCCAATCGCCGTGGCGGCGGCCCCGCCCAGGCACCACCGATGGCGCCGCCGGTGGCGTCAGCAGTGGTCGAGCCGACCCCTGCGGCGCCGGTGGCCGAGCCGGGAAGCAGTCTGCCGATTCAGCTCGCGCTCGACTTCAACAAGAACAGCTGGGTCGAGGCCTATGTCGATGGCGAGCGCCGGGTCAGCGAGTTGCGGGTGCAAGGCGAGTCCCTGCGGATTGCTGCGGCGCGCGAGATTCGCCTGACGCTGGGCAACGCGGCAGGCGTGACCTTCGTGCTCAACGGGCGCCCGTACGACCCGCACGCCCGCGATCAGCAGGAGGTCGTCATCGGCGTTGCGGAAGTCGAGGCCATCGAGTCGCAGCCTTGACCGCTCCTGCCGAGCGCTCGCTGGTCGAGGAGGTCCTCGCCGGTGACAACCGGGCTTTGCAGCGGCTGGCGGCGGACGGAATCCTGCCGCTGGAGCGTGAGGAGCTGGTCGCCCTCCAAGTCAAGCTGGCAGAGGGGGCGGATGCCGAGATCGCGGCGCGAGCCCACGGCTCCCTGAGTCGGCTCGATACCGAGTTCCTCCTGCCCTACCTTCGCCAGGAGGCGGGCCCGGACGTATTGGCGTACTTCGCCCGGGTGAATCGCGATCCGGTGGTTGTCGAAGCGGTGCTCCAGCGCCGTGAGGTGCCGGTGCGGGTGTTGGTGGAGTTGGCGCCGGTGGTGGGAAGCGACCTCCAGGAGATCCTGCTGCTCCGCCAGGACTTGATCGTCGAGAACCCGGAGCTGCTCGACACTCTGGAGACCAATCCCAAACTCAGCCGGTTCGCCCGCCGGCGGATCGCCGAATACCGCCAGCACCTCCTCGGCCGTCCGGGGCCCATTGCGCAGCCGGCGCCGCCGATCGAGGGCTTGGATGACCTCTCCGACGATGAGCGTTGGGAGATCTTGGACGCGGTCGAGGATGTGCGCGAAGAAGTACCCGGTGAAGGCGAGGTCGACACCCTCACCGGCTTGAGCGAGGGCCAGATCCGAGCCTTGCCGGCACCGGTGCGGACCAAGCTGGCGCGCGGCGCCTCGCGCACTCTGCGCTCGATCCTGATCCGCGACCCCAACCCCCAAGTGGCCACCTCGGTGCTCCGGGGCAGCGGAATCAGCGAACCGGAGATCGAGCTGGCAGCAGCGAATCGCCAGGTCTGCGAAGAGGTGCTGACGACCATTGCCGGTCGCCGGGAGTGGGCGTCCAAGTACACCATCCAACAGCAGCTGGTGCGCAACCCGCGGACGCCGGTTGGAATCGCGGTAAAGTTCGTCTCCAGAATGTCGGTACGCGACCTCGGCCTGCTGCGCAACGACCGCAATGTCGCGGACGCAGTTCGTCAGACTGCAGCCCGGCTGCATCGTCTCAAACTCCAGTAGTGAGCTCGCTCGGTGAAGGACCACTACGCGACCCTCGCGTTGGCGCGCAACGCTTCGAACCAGCAGATTCGGAGTCGGTTCCGGGAACTGGCACGGAGCCGCCACCCGGACCTCTTCGAGGGCGAGGACAAGGAGCGTGCCGAGGCCGAGTTCCAGAGCATCACCGAGGCGTTCAACGTTCTCACCAACCCCGAACGCCGCCGTCGGCACGACCTCGAGTTGTCGGCCCCAGCCGGCCAAAGCGCCGCGGATCCACGGCACCTGGTGCGGATGCTCCTGCAGCGCGGCAGCCAGGCTCTGCGCGACGGCAGTCATCGCGAGGCCGCGGCGAACTTCGAGCGGGCGACCCAGCTCGAGGAGGGCAACTCGGTGGCCTGGCAGAGCCTGGCCCTCGCCCTCGCAGAGGCGCCGGAAGCGCGTTCGCGAGCGCTCTCGGCAATCGCTCGGGCGTGCGAGATCGATACGATGAATGGCGGCTACCACAAGCTCGCAGGGAAGCTGTTCGCCGATGCCGGTATGCCGCTGCGCGCGGAAAGGTATTATCGGCAGGCTCTAGAATGGCTGGGGGATGATCCTGAGATTCGGCAAGAGTTGGCTCGACTCAAGAAGCTGTAGTCCTGACGGTCCCTTGTTGAGTGCGCAGTGGAACGGAAGCGGATGATCGAAATCCGAGTGTCCGGCCTCACCGACGTGGGGTTGGCGCGCAAACACAACGAAGATTGCTTCGAGATCGACCGCGACCGGCACCTGTTCGTGGTTGCCGACGGCATGGGCGGGCATAGCCATGGCGAGGTGGCTTCGCGGATCGCGGTGGACACGATTCGCGAGTTCGTCCAGCGCGACTCGAGCGAGAGTTCGTCGGCGTCCGAGGCCGGGGGTCGACTTGCGACTCACGGTGGCCGGCTGCGAGAAGCGGTGCGCACCGCTCACGACCAGGTGCTGCGGGCGATCGTTCACGACGGGTCGCTTCAAGGGATGGGCACGACGGTGGTCGGGCTCCTGGTCAACGATCGCACCGCCGCCCTCGCGCACGTCGGCGACAGCCGGGCCTACCGCTTGCGTGACGATCAGTGGCAGCTCTTGACCGAGGACCACACCTGGGTCCACGAGCAGGTGCTCGCCGGGTATCTGTCTGCGGAGCAGGCTCGACACCATCCGCTCAAGAACGTGGTCACCCGCGCCCTGGGCAGTGAGAAGGAGGTACTGGTCGACCTCCAAGAGCTCGAGATCGAGCCCGGGGACCTCTACTTGATCTGCTCGGACGGTTTGACCACGATGCTCAGCGATCGCGAGATCGCGGCGATCGTCCGCGACGGCAGTTCGCTCGACGAAACCTGCCGGACGCTGATTCGCACCGCCAACGAGCGCGGGGGCCTCGACAACATCACGGTGATTCTGGTGGCGTTCGACGAGGTCGAAGCGGAACCGGTCGAGCTACCCTCCGGTTCTTGATTCGCGAAGTTGTCGCGTCGACCGTCGTCGCGTCGACTCGTCATCAGGTCGACGCGTCTCCCGATCCCAAACGCTCGGTCCTGACCGGCCGGCTTTGGCCGGTGCCTTGACCGGCCGCCGGCCCGGAGACTATTCTTCTCGCTTCGTCGACTCGACCTCCCGGCCGGCGCGGGATCGGTCGCAGCCAGATTCGTCGCATCGGGATTCGGTGGCAACTGCACGGGGCGTAGCTCAGCCTGGTAGAGCGCACGGTTCGGGACCGTGAGGTCGGAGGTTCAAATCCTCTCGCCCCGACCAGCCGGCGAAGATCGTTCACGAGCGATCAGGCCGTCGTCGGTGACCTCGCCACGGGCTGCTAGACTCGGCCCTCGGTTTCGGACGCCAACAAACCGCCGGAGGTCACCAGCCCGATGACGAGCTCGCAGCCTGCTGTGTCGAGGCATGAGTGGTTTGGCCACCCGCGTGGCCTCGCCACGCTGTTCTTCACCGAGATGTGGGAGCGTTTCAGCTACTACGGCATGCGCGCTCTGCTGGTGCTGTTCATGACCGATGCAGTGCGCGGCGGTTTCTCGATGGACGTGCCGACCGCCTCGGCGATCTATGGCCTGTACACCTTCGGGGTCTACGCCCTGGGAATCCCTGGCGGCTGGGTCGCCGACCGGGTGATCGGCAAGAAACGAGCCGTTCTCTACGGCGGCATCGTCATCGCGGCCGGTCACTACGTGCTCGCGATCCACAACCAGACCACCTTCTTCGTCGGTCTGCTGCTGGTGGTGATCGGCACCGGGCTCTTGAAGCCGAACGTCAGCGCGATCGTCGGCGATCTCTACCCGGAGGGCGGGGCGCGGCGCGACGCCGGGTTCTCGATCTTCTACTCGGGAATCAACATCGGCGCCTTCCTCGGCCAGATCATCTGCCCGCTGCTCGGCGAGAAGTACGACTGGCACCTGGGCTTCGGCGCCGCGGCGATCGGCATGACCCTGGGAGTGGTCCAGTATGTCTACGGCCAGCGCTATCTCCAGGGCGTCGGCGACTTGGCCCCCGAGGTGGTGGCACAGAAGGACCAGGGCGTCCGCCTGCTGATGACGGGCGTGGTGGCGTTCGCGGCGATCTTGAGCGCCCTGGTGTTCTTGACCGTCACCGACACCATCAGCCTGGTCCGGCTGTCGCAATACACCGGGCAAGTCGTCGCGGTCTTGTGCGTCGCCTATTTCGGTTGGGTGATCGGCTTCGTTTGCCGCGACCGCGCGGAGCGTGGGCGGGTGGCGGTGATCGCGTTGCTGTTCTTGGGCGCGGCGGTGTTCTGGGCCGGTTTCGAGCAGGCTGGCTCGTCGATGAACTTGTTCGCGCGGGACTTCACCGACCGGGTGATGTTCGGTTGGGAGCTGCCCGCCGGCTGGCTCCAGAATGTCAATGCCTTCCTGATCATCTTCTTAGCGCCGGTGGTCGGCCAGCTGTGGGTCACCCTGGGGGCGCGGAATCCCTCGATCCCGGCCAAGTTCGCCCTCGGTCTGGCGCTGCTCGGCGTCGGCTTCCTGGTGCTGGCCTGGGGGTCGGCGGGTGTTGAAGCCGGCAAGGTCGGGATGCGCTGGCTGGTGGTGACCTACTTCTTCCATTCGGTGGGGGAGCTGTGCCTGTCGCCGGTCGGGTTGTCGAGTGTCACCAAGCTGTCCCCCAACCGCTTGGTCGGGCAGATGATGGGGACATGGTTCATGGGCGCCGCGCTTGGCAACCTGATCGCCGGCATGGTCGCGGGAAAGATGGAGAGCATGCCGCTGCCCAGCCTGTTCGGCGCCGTTGCGCTGTCGGGGTTCGCCTTTGCGGTGGTGTTCGTGGTCGCGATCCCGTTGGTTCGACGTCTCGTCGGCGAGCTGCGTTGAGCGTGCGCTGAGCGCTGTCGCGCTCGCCGCAGCGAGCAAGACGCGCGGCTGGTAGGATTGACCCGGACGGGCGGCCGAGTCGCCAGAGGCGAGTCGAGGCCGGATCCCCGACCAGGAGGGCTATTCATGAGCATTGGATTCGAGCGCCGGCTGATGCGGCTGCCGCTGGCGGCGATGGTGGTGCTGCAACTGGGTCTGGTCGGCGCGATCGTCGCCCAGGACAACCCGCCGGCCGAGGGCTTCGACGCCGCGGGGTCGGACGCTCGGGCCATGGCGATCGCCGATCAGGTGATGGCGGCCATGGGCGGACGCAAGAACTGGGACAGCACCCGCTACATTACCTGGAACTTCTTCGGGATGCGGACCCACGTCTGGGACAAGTGGACCGGCGACCTACGGCTGATGCAGGGCGACCGCGTGGTGCTGATGAACATCAACACCAAACAAGGCCGGGTGTTTCAGGGTGGTCAGGCGGTGACCGACGCGAGCCAGGTCGCAACCCAGCTCGACGGCGGCTACAAGGCGTGGGTCAACGACTCGTATTGGCTGGCCATGCCCTACAAGCTCAAGGACTCGGGGGTCACCCTCAAGTACCACGGCGAGGCTGCGCTCCCGGATGGCCGCGTCTGCGACGTCCTCGAGCTCACCTTCGAAGGGGTCGGGGTGACTCCGGAGAACAAGTACCACGTGTTCGTCAGTCGAGAGCGAAACCTGGTCGAGCAGTGGTCGTACTTCGCGAAGGCCGGCGACCCCGAGCCGCGCTTCACGACGCCCTGGGCGGCGTGGGAGAAGCACGGCGGCGTCCTGCTCTCCGGCGATCGCGGCGAGCGCAAGCTGTCTGACATTCGGGTCTTCGACGTGCTCCCGCGGACGGTGTTCGAAAGCCCTGAGGCGGTCGATCTCGCCTCGTTGGCGGGCGCGCGCTGACGCCTTGCGACGATCCACCACAGCCCGAAGGTGTCTTAGCGCGGCGGCGACCTGGATTGCGGCGGTCGTGCTCGCGGCGCCGGCCGCGCTCGCGGTGCCTGCTGCGATCGGCGTCGGCCAGGAAGCGACAGCTCCGAGTGCTGACGAGGCCAGCGCCAACATCGCGGTGGTGGTCCGAGTCGATTCGATCATTCAACCGGTGGTCGTGGAGTTCTTGGTCGAGGCGATCGCCGAAGCCGATCGCCTCCATGCGGCGGCGCTGGTCATCGAGCTCAACACCCCTGGGGGTCTGCTGACCTCGACTCGCGAGATCTTCGGCGCGATGATCGAGGCCAAGACTCCGGTCGTGGTCTACGTCTCGCCGGGAGGCGCGCAGGCGGCGTCCGCCGGTTTCTTCTTGCTGATGGCTGCCGATGTCGCGGCGATGGCTCCCGGGACCAACACCGGGGCCGCCCACCCGGTCGGCGGCCAAGGTGAGGACATCGAAGGCAACCTCGGCGAGAAAGTCGAGCAGGACGCGGCGGCAAGCATCCGTTCGCTGGCGGCGCGCAACCACCGCGACCAGGCGTTGGCCGAGTCGGCGGTGGTCGAGAGCCGCTCGTTCAGCGCCGACGAGGCGCTGGAGCTCGGGCTCGTCGATCTGCTCGCGCCTTCGCTCGACCAGCTGCTGGCGGCGCTCGACGGCTACCAACTCCGCGATCCCGACTCGCCGCAGCTGGTGCTCCAGACTCGCGGCGCCCGCATCGAGCGCCTCGAGATGACGCCGTTCCAGCGCGCGCGCTCGGCGCTCGCCCACCCCAACATCGCGGTGATGTTCATGACCCTCGGCGGCATCGGGCTGTTCTTCGAGCTCACCCATCCCGGGGCGATCTTCCCGGGAGTGATCGGCGCGATCCTGTTGATCCTCGGCCTCTACGCCACTTCGGTGCTGGCGGTGAACTATGCCGGCCTGGCGTTGCTCGGCCTGGCGGCGCTGCTGTTCTTCGCCGAGATCAAGGTCCAGAGCTTCGGCCTGCTCACCCTCGGTGGAGTTGCTAGCCTGGTGCTCGGGGCGATGATGCTGTTCGACGACGCCGACCCGGCATTGCGGG